>JAIOQD010000415.1 GCA_021413595.1 Bacteroidota bacterium
ATTGTGAAAATATTATAGAAGAAGCCACAGATTTATATAATTCTGGCCATTACGAGGAATGTATCCAAATGCTTGAAAATGGATTAAACTCCTGTTCTCTATCAAAAAATAAAAAGGAAAAGGCTTATGTTTTACTTATCAATTCTAACATCGAAAAGGATAGTTTACAGGCTATCGATAAAAATTTCAGACTTTTGTTAAAAAACAACCCTTCTTTTAAAATTAAAGATTATACCGGGCCGGATGACTTTTCAAAAAAATTCAATAATTATTATGTATATCCAAAACTATCATTTGGTATAAGACCCCATTTTAGTGTTTCTACCGTTTTGATTACCAGGTCTTACCAGGCTCTTGCGACTCCTGATATCAAAAATGACAATGCGTTTAATGTTATAAAGAATAATTTGAACACAAATTTTTTAGTGGAATATAGACTACTTGAAAAACTTTCTTTTTTTGCTGATGCCGGCTTTTTTTCTTTTGAGTTCGATCGATATTTAGAAGATAAATACTGGAATATGGCAAGTGTTGAAGAATTAAGATATTTTCAATTAGATTTTGGTTGTAAACTTTATCTTTTAAAATCACAGAGGAAATTTAATTATTATTTAATGGGAGGATTCAGTAATCAGTATTTGAAAAAAAGTGTTTTAACTATAACGGAGAAAAAAAATATAGTGAACGATCCTAATGGTCTTTATGGAGGTATTGATACTGAAAAACCAAATTTTTTAAATGATTTCAATTCAAAAAATTTACGCAACCCCTACGTTGTTTCTTTACTTTTGGGGACAGGTGCTATGTATAGGATCGGTAATTTTGGTATAGGTTTAGATCTGAGAACTTATATTTCACTTAATACTTTAAATAACAGAGCAGCCCGTTTTAGTGAACCAGACTTAATCTCAAAATATAATTATATAGACAGTGATACCAGATTAATAAAATCAGACTATTCTCTTGTTTTTACTTATCTATTCTATAAAGTCAAAAAGAAACCAATTAAAAATTAATTTTTTCTTTTTTAAGAAATAAGCATAGATTATTTAATTTATAAAAAGCACTATGAGATTTTTGAATTTTAAACTACAGATATTTTGTCTTATCGCATTTTTGGTATTTGGAATATCATCTTGTAGAAAACCTATTGTCATTGCAAATGTTGTTATTCTAGGCCCAACAACAGTATGTTATGGAGATACAGGTGTAATATTCTCTGTGGCACCCGATCCCAATCCTCAGGGCAATACTTATATTTTATGGACAGTGCCGGAGCAGGCGCAAATAACTTCAGGAAATGGTACAAATATAATTAAAGTTGATTTCGGAAGAATTGCTGGTAAAATTGGTGTTAAATATTTTAGTGATGGGGAAGAAATAAGCGAAGAGTCATTTTTAGAGGTAAAATTTGATGTTCAAAATAAATGGTGCAGAGAATTAGATTTTAAAGCAGGTATAAGAACAGATGGTGTAGGTTTTTCTATTGGTAACAAAGGGTATATTGGTACAGGTTTGGGATATGTTGGGGCTGTAAAATATTATGATGACTTTTGGGAATTCGATCCCGAATTTAAAACCTGGACTCAAAAAGCAGATTTGGGTGGAAATGGAACCAATTTGAATTTGGGAATGCAAAGAGCGAATGCTGTTGGATTTTCAATTGGAAACAAAGGATATATCGGAACTGGGCATAAATCATCAGGGATCAGCCCTGATCAATATCTTAAAGATTTTTGGGAATATGATCCGGTTTCAAATGTTTGGTTGAGAAAAGCAGATTGTGGTGGTACTACCCGCCAGTTTGCAGTAGCCTTTTCAATTGGAAATAAAGGGTACGTGGGTTCCGGGCAGCCTGGAAATACAGGAATTCTAACAGATTTTTATGAATACGATCCTATAACCGATGTGTGGACCCTAAAATCGGATCTTCCGGTGCCACGCTTTAGTGGAGTTGGTTTTTCAATTGGAAATAAAGGGTACTTCGGAATGGGAACTAACGGTAGTGTTCGTCAGAATGATTTTTTTGAATTTGATCCTTCTGACGCAAGTCTTGGACTTGATGTTAATGGTAACCCACTTGGTAAATGGACTGCCAAACAAAATGTTCCGAGCCCCGGATCAAATGGTTCAGTAGGATTTTCAATCGAAAATAAAGGGTATATAGGTACTGGTTTTAGTGGAGTTTACTTAAAAGGTTTTTATGAATATGATCCTAACCTTAACATTTGGGATACCTTGCCCGATTTTGAAGGTGGAACCCGTGGATCTGCAATTGGATTTTCGATTGGGAATAAGGGATATATTGGAACTGGAGTTACGCAAACTTCTATTTTGAACGGACTAAAAGATTTCTGGGTTTATACAAAATAAAAAAGCAAATTGTATCTAACCTTAGGGTAATGTCGAATGGGGAGGGGCAGCCATATACTTCTTTAAGCTGAGTATGACGTTCGCAGGATTTAACCTGAGTTCAATTAAAACGATTATAAGCTATTGGCTAATTTAATTATATTTTTTATTTTACAATTTTACTAATGGTAAATACCTCCATTTTATTTCTGCTTTTTTTTAGTATCATTCTCATCTCTTTGTTTTGTATTTATTATTTCTTAAAACGTTCGTTTATTAAGAAAAATATCATTCTCGAAGCTAAAAAATCAGAACTCGAAAAGTCTGTTGAAGAATTGAGGTTCTCGGCAGTTTCTCAATTGGAAGAAAAGGAAAAGTTTGAATTTGAAAAAAAGAAAACACAAGAAAAAAATAAAAAAATATGGCAAATGAGTGAAACTGTTTACCTCGAAAAAAAGAAGGTAGATGAACAGGTTCAGTTATTGCAAACCGAAAAAGAAAAATTGGAGGAGGAAAAGAAAAAAGTTGACGAAAAAGTCAAAAAATTGTGGAGCCAGAGTATGGCAATACATAAGGAAAAAGAAAAGATCAATGAAATAAAAGTTGAAATTGAATTACAGCACAGAGAAGTAATAGATAGCGTTAATTACGCTAAACGAATACAAGAAGCTATTTTACCTTCCTTGGATGAGATTTCAGTTTGTTTCCCTCACTCCTTCGTTTTGTTTAAACCAAAAAATATTGTTAGCGGTGATTTTTATTGGTTCTCACAACAAAACAAAAAAATAATCATAGCGTCTATTGATTGTACCGGTCATGGTGTTCCTGGAGCTTTTATGAGTGTTATTGGAAGTACTCTCCTTAATCAAATTGTTAATGAAAAAGGAATTACCGACCCTGCCGAAATACTGGATCTGTTGGACAAAGGTGTAAATCATTCATTACATCAAACACAAACAGGATCTCAATCACGTGACGGAATGGATGCTGCTATTTGCTGCTTTGAATTCTCATCGTCAGTTGGGCTGGGAAAACGTGTGTTTTGTGAAGCAGGACAAGAGTTGAAGCTTCATTTTGCCGGAGCAAATCGACCATTATATTATGTAAAAAATAATAATCTGGAAGAAATCAAAGCTGATAAATTTTCAATTGGCGGCCATGATTACAATAATCTAAAAACTTTTACAACTCATACTTTTATACTAAAAAAGGATGATTCGTTCTATATCCCTACTGATGGTTTTGCCGATCAGTTTGGTCAGAACGACAAAAAACTTAAAACTAAAAAGTTTAAAGAAATTATTCTTTCCATTCAAGATAAATCAATGCAGGAGCAGAAAAACTTCCTCGATACTTTTATTGAAAACTGGAGAGGAAATCTGGAGCAGACTGATGATATACAAATGATTGGGATCAGGGTATAAAAAAGTGCCTCCCAACCTGCCCTTTGGGGCGGTTGGGGGCGCTTCTGGTTTTTACAAATTAATATAAAACAAAGGCTTGTCACCAATATACTGCCCTGTTTCATCTAGCTTTTTAAATAGCAGATCAATACGGGTAACCTGTTTTTCCAATTTAAAATTTTCTTTATCAAACATCCATTTTTCTCTCATACGTATCATTGAAAGATCATCTGCACTTATTTTTTTCAACTCTGTGGCTTCTGTGTTAACCGATCCGTTTTTATCTACCATTGCTTTTACCTCATCAATAGTGAATAGCGAATCTGTAAAAAGATTATATGCTTGTTTTTTACCACTAAGAACAGCGTCCACAACAGTATTGAATATTTTGTTTTTATCCATGTTCACATTTACGGAATTCCAATATTCTTCTTCCCAACTTTCGGGTTTCACTAAAATTGTTTTTGACTCAACTAAGTCCGCCCAAACATCTTTTGTTAAATCGCTTGATTCGACCGCTTTGTTTTCGACAGTCTTACTTTCTTGTGTACACCGTGTAAAAACACATACAAGAGAAATGGCAAATAAAGAAAAAATTATTTTTTTCATTTTTATAGAGTTTATGTTATCCCACAAATATAGAAAGAATTGGTAAAAAGTAAATGGTTATGAAATAATACCAAAAACTGTTGACTATTAAATTTCATTTCGTTATTATTGTATATAAAATAAGAGGTTTAATTTTACCCTATTCTTTCATCATCAAAAGAGTATTTTCGATAGTAAAAGGTTCGGGTAACCAACTTGATTTGATTAAGAATGTCAGAAGAAAGAATATGTCCTTATCCCGGTCTTCGTCCTTTTAACGAGGATGAGTCAATTTTTTTTAAGGGACGAGAAGAGCATATCGATAAAATAATTTCCCAGTTACAAGAAAAAAAATTTTTGATGGTTACCGGAGCTTCCGGTGATGGAAAGTCCTCACTTATTTATGCCGGATTAATTCCTCGTTCCAGAGCCGGTTTTTTTAAGGCACGTTTTAATAACTGGATAATAGCAGATTTTAGACCCGAGCGCGCTCCTTTAACTAATTTAGCGATTGCACTCAACAATCATTTGGGTTTTTCTGATGTTAATAAACTAGAAGAAGATCTCAGTTATGGGTTTTCTTCATTGGTGAAAATCTATAAAGAGTCAAAACATTATTTAAATATTGATTCAGATAATTTTATCAATGCTGATAGTGAAACAAAACAAATTTTAATAAATCAAAGTTCGAACCTACTGATTTTAATAGATCAATTTGAAGAGCTCTTTACTAATGCAGAAAATTTTAATAAAGGAAAGCCATCACTTCAGGCTATTACACTCCTAAATCTGATTATTGAAACAACCAAAATAGCGGAAAAAGAAAATCTGCCTATTTACATTGTTTGCACCATGCGCTCCGATTATATTGGTGATTGCGCTGCTTTTAAAGGACTTCCTGAACATATTGTTTACAGTCAGTTTTTTGTGCCAAGGTTAAAACGACAGGAAATACACCGTGCTATCTTAGAACCAGCAAATTTATCGGGCAATAAAATAAATAATCGTTTAATAGAAAGATTAATAAATGAACTTGGTGATGGTTTAGACCAACTTCCAATTTTACAGCATGCATTAAATCGTATTTGGAAATCTCATATCGATGATGGATCCATAGAAATGGATATTATCCATTATGCAAAAGTTGGAGGCTTGGATGGTGGCTTGCTTCCGGAGGATCAAAAAATATTATTCGTTGAATGGTATAATAAACAGCCATTGTTTAAACTGAAAATTCTTGAAGGCGCTTCTTTAACAAATGTACTCAATGCTCATGCACGTGAGCTATTTGAAACTTCTGTTGATTATTGTCATAACCATATCAATGAAGATATTTCAAAGGAATATGCTCATGAAATTTTGCGAAAAATATTTACCTGCCTTACTAAAATAAACGATGGCCGCGCTGTAAGAAATCGATCTTCTGTATTGGAAATAAAGCAGATAATTGGAGGCACTATTGATAATAAATTAATTGAAGGTTTAGTAAATTTATACAGAGAACCCGGTAATACGTTGCTGAAACCATTTATTGGTAAGGATATAAAAGATTCTTTTTTAAATGATAATGATATTCTTGATATCACGCATGAATCATTGATAAGGAACTGGACGGAGCTTACTGAATGGACAAAGCAGGATCAGGAAAATGTTCTTGTATTGAATGATTTTAAAAAGCAAGTGGAAAGATGGGAACAGCAAAATCGTTCCAAGGACTATTTGCTTACAATTGGTTCCTTGAGTTATTTCAAAAGCTGGAAAGAAACTGTTAACCCTAATTCATATCTGATAGCAAAGTATGATTCAACTAATTTATCTCCTAAACAGAAAGTAGAAGAAGCTGCATTACTGATATCTTCCGCAACTGATTACCTTCAAATAAGTGAATCAACTATTAAGCGTAAGCGCAAAGCTGTAATCATAATTACTTCAATGATAGTTATGGTTCTTTTAGCATTTACTTCATGGGCATTCTTAGAACGGAATAAAGCGGTAAATCAACAAGGAATAGCAAATCAAAAAACATTGGAGGCAAAAACATCTGAAAAGTTTGCCCTTAATTCCGAGAAGAATGCGTTAAAAGCCAAGAATGACGCTATTTTTCTGAAAGTGAAAGCAGAAATGAGCGAAAAATTTGCATTGAAAGCAAAGCAGCAAGCCGAACTATCAAAGCAGGAAGCCCTTTCTGCAAAGGGAATAGCCGAAATTGAAAAACAAAATGCACAACAACAAACAGGTGTTGCAAAAAGGGAAAAAAACAATGCCGAACAAGAAAAAGCAAAATCAGAGCAGGAAAAAATAAAAGCTGAAAAAGCCGAATTAAAATCCCGAAAACTCAAGCTACTTTCCATTGCACAAAATTTGGCCTTAAAATCATCCCTTTATAAAAACAATAAAAATCTCATGGCGCAGCTTGCTGTGCAAGCATTTATGTTTAATAAAAATAACGGAGGTACAGCCGAAGATCCTGTGATTTACGAAGGATTGCGGAATGCATATTCTGTTTTAGATAGTGGTAAACATAACACTATTCAAGGGCCCGAAATGGATATAAGAGCTTTGGCAGAAATTCAGAATGTTTTGATTTCAGTAGGATTCGATGGTAAAATTTATAAGATTGATTACGAAAAGGGAACAAGCAAATTACTTTCTGAAATCAAATACATTAGCCCAATAAATAGTTTGTCTTTTAGTTCTTCCGGAAATTACCTTGCAACAGGTCATGATAATTATACTGTTTGTATTTGGAATGTGAAAGATATTCTGGAAAATAAGGATGGGAAAACAATCAGTCCAAAAGAATTAAAAGCCCATAAGGGACCTGTTCGCACAATTTCATTTAGTGCTGACGACAATCATTTGGCAAGCGCAGGGAAGGACAGTACAATTGTTTTTTGGGATATAAAAGCACAACAACCTGTTCAGGAAAAAACAGTTAAAGCTTCCGCTGCAATTAAAGCTCTACTTTATTTAAATAATGGAAACGAATTAATTTCAGCTCAGGAAGACGGAAAAATAGTTTCCTGGGATATTAAAAAAGGAGAGGAGAATGTTTTATTC
>JAIOQD010000416.1 GCA_021413595.1 Bacteroidota bacterium
GTAGCGAAACATCCGTTTCCATTGGTTCCGGTAACGGTATAAGAAGTAGTTGTGCTTGGACTTACGGATATCGTTGCTGTTGTAGCACCGGTACTCCAAACATAAGAGGTTGTTCCAGATGCTGTTAAGTTTACACTGGAAGTGTTACAAACACTTACCGGACTGCCGGAGTTAATTGAAACACTTGGTAAAGAATTAACAGTTATCGTTTTAGTTAATGTTTGTTTAAAACCACAAACACCACTGGCAATACAAGTATAAGTGATTGTTGTAGATGGTGTAATGCTTATACTTTGAGTGGTAGCTCCGCCAGGGGACCATTCGTAGGAAGTAGCTCCTGTGGGACCTGTTAAGGTAGTACTGCTTCCAAAACATACAGAACTTGCAGTAGCTGTAATGGCTGGAAACTGAACTCCTGAATTGGCAGATATGGTGTAATTACATATATCACCTGCAAAACCATCCACCATTAAAAAATAATCATTACCAATAGTAAGACTATTAGCAGTGATAGTAAAACCAGTTGAGTTTTCTTTGAAGTTAGAAACAGGAGTGAAATTGCAACATCCTGTTGCCGAAAATATTTGCATTTGAATACCTCCTTGTGGATAATTTCCTTTCCAGCAATTTCCTATTGTTACGTTTAAAACTGCTGTAACAGCACCTGCTGTAAATCGTATCCAAGAGTTGTTATTAATGTTTACGTCAAAAGACGGAGCACCTGTTCCCCATGAACCTCCCTGGCCGAAAATACCACCTGTATTTGTTCCATCGGGTTGATCAACCCCGGAAGTGTTTTCATTATTGCCTCGCATATTGCAAGGTCTGTCAGGAGTGAACGCTGCGCTCGTTGATGCGCTATATCCATTTAAATCACATATATACAATGCTGTTGAACAAAGATCATTAGTAGGTGAGGAAACACATATTCCGAAATTTCCGGAAGCAGAACCGTAACCAAAATAGCGAATAAAATAAGTTGCACCTGGAGTTAATCCCGATTGTGAAATATAAGGTAACATATCATTTGTAGTGCCGGGGTAATTATGATCATCCGAACAGGTAATTTGTGTTAATGAGCCACATGTTCCGCTATATAATACCATTGCGGCATCGTTCATTCCATAACCGGGTTGTGGGTTAATTGTTAATTTTCCGTTGGCAGGGGCAACTACGCTAAACCATACATCTTTGCTACTTGCTGAATAGCCTCCATTCATAGCACCACTTCCTCCTACACATGATGATGGAGCAGGAACTCCTGTTGTTGCACTTGCACCTGTAGTTGTAAATTTTGAATAATTACAATCAGCAGTTACAGCCGGCAACGCTATTGCATTACAAGGGTTATCATTTGTAGGGGTTGATGAAGATGGAGGACCAGTTACACAAATACTAAAGGTTCCTCCGCCATTTCCATTAAAATAATCATATACTCTTATAAAATAGGTGTTACCCACAACTAAACCTACACCGTTGATAACTTCATTACCATTGCTCAATCCGTTATCCATACATTTTGTGGAGCTTAGGGAACCACAAGCGCCTGAATATAATTGAACTACAGCATCCATTGAGCTGGAAGGGTTAACAGTAATGGTTGCAGTGGTATTGGTTGCAACAAATTTGTACCATACATCATCATCCGCTATTCCAACACAACCAGCAGCGGATTGCGTTGCGCCTACAGTGGCTCCCGTAGTATTTGTACATGTTGCGTTCACTGATAAAGTAGTAGCCCCTCCACAAATATCATTTGCAGGTGTAGCAGGAGGATTTGTAATACAAATAGTAAAACTACCACTTCCTGAACCAGCACCATAATTGTAAACTCTTATTTTATATGCAGTACCAATGGTTAATCCTGAAGGATAAATAGTTTCTGTTTGACCTGAAATACCTATGTCCTGGCAATTCAAAGTTGTTAACGAACCGCAAGCTCCTGAAAATAACTGCACAACAGCATCCATACCTGCTGCTGGTGTAACTGCGATCACTTGGCTAGTAGCAGTGGCAGTAAATTGATACCAAACATCATCATCAGCATTGCCAACACAGCCCGAAAAAATGCTTGCAGTAGCACCAGTTGTTGTACCGGTAGTTGGTGAAGAGCAGTTCGCAGTCACACTTATAGGAGTAGGGGTAGCGCAATTATCAGATTGAGCAAAGATTTTGCCCATTAGAAAAACAGATATTAACAAAATAGAGTAGTGCTGTTTCATATTTTCCTGCTATGTAATTTAATAATTTAAATTAGGTGTTGGCGATTGTTAACAAGCTTGAAGTAAATTGCAAAATGCGAACCTTTTTATTATTCGACAGGTAAATCTTCAGTTGTCATCTCAAGATTTTGATAGCCTTTTACTTCGAGAATTTTCTTTAAATCAGTTGTTTGAAACAATACTTCACCTTCTGAAGTTCTTGTTTTTTCTATAACAACCACAATGATCTGAGCAAAACCGCTTTCAGCTTTAAATTCAGCTTTAAAATCTGTAACTCCTTTCAGAGCTAATACATCATCATTTAGAAGGGTAACTTCATCCAATGAGTTGGCACCTTCGAACTTATAATAATAAACTGTTTTTGTTAGTTGCCCTTCTTGTTTTGACGTTTGAGCCGTCATTCCGAACACAGAAAAGAGACATAGAAACACAATAAAAACCGATTTTATACAATTCATGGTTTGAAGTTTTTTTGTTTTTAACATCACGAAGTTAATAAAAAAATGAAGTAACCTATAAAATAGCTGTTTTTTTTAATGAAATGGTTTTTTTATTGCTTTTTGATCTTTAAAACGTTTTTGTTATTGTTTTTTTAATTTTTGCCAAAAAAGTATAGATGGGGAAATCTTCATTGTTTTTTATTTCGAAAGAAATATTTGTGCCAATTGATTGAATTAGAGTGGTTTCTAAAATATACGGAGCGAAATAAAACCCCTTTCGATAAGGTTTATTGAAAATTTAAGTATAGCAACTATCATTTTTCCTTTCCCGGCCAAGCTCGCTGTGGACACGATGCCGTCATTCGCGCCGAGAACCGCGGCGCGAAGCCAACCGATGCGATCTGTGCGATGTCTTTCAATATGCAATGATCTCACGCGCAATCACCTACCCGTCGTCATGACTTACTTCTTCT
>JAIOQD010000155.1 GCA_021413595.1 Bacteroidota bacterium
AATACGAACCTTATATTCCGATTTTTTTTAAAGATAAATTCTAAGTTTATCAGGTGCAGGATTTGGATAAATAAAAGCATTGATACCTCGAGTATATGCTATTTCATTTACACTTAAAGGATTGAGAAGAGGGTCGTTTGATAATAATTCTTCCACATCAATCAATTCATCTCCTGTTTGATATTCCAACCATAGGTAAGCATCAAAAAGCATTTCATTTAAAGTGCTTGTTCCTGCAATAACTAAAGCAGGGGGACTGTTTGGATTGTTAGGATTGTTGGTAGTATTGTCATAAACATGCTTGGAAAATAATTTGTATCCGGCAGGAATTTTCATAAGTTTAGGATAGGTATAATATCCTTGCCACATAAAATCCCAATCGTTTATACGAACCAATTGAATGGTATCGGTGCCGGAATAAGCATAGTTAACTATGCTTTTGCATACTTTGTGTGAATGTGGGAAAGCAGCAAACATTGAAATTGGAGCCTGCATTGTTCCACTATTTGGATATACATCGGTGAATGCAGTAACGGTATTGGCAGGGATGTTTAACCCCCAGTTTTGTAATGGTGCTGAATTATATACGGGACGTATTCCTGTTTCGTTAAGCGGGTAAAAATACATTCGAATTTTTGTGCTGTCTATCATACCCAAGGTGTTTGGTGGGTAATGTAGTTGTAGAATAATATTTGAGCCGCCCGGGATAAGTATACCAGCCTTTAGCGGAAATTCACCGGGAAAAATAATAGGAGCTGCACCGGGGGCATAACCTCCAATACCGATCTCCCCGGGAGCATTGAAGCATTGTCCCGATAAATCATTGGGTACTGTACCGGTTGTATCTACATTAACAATCACGTGGTGCACAATTTCGGGGTTGCCAGGTATAATTTCGTATGCGCGGAGCACTCTATCTTGTGAAAGGCCGGTGGGAATAGAAAAACAAACGTAACTATCCGTAGAACCTGCATTGCTTGAAAATGTTGGCATTTGTAGGGTGATGGTTGGAGTTCCAAGGAGCTTGTATTGTGATGTATAAAGCGGAGCTGCAGGTGCAAGAGTGGTATCGCCAGCAAGTGCACCACTGTTTACCCAACTAAGTATGTCGTTCTTTTCGGATAGCGTAATTGTTCGCTCGTCCATAAAACGAGAGTAGGTGGTGTCGGGCGACCAGGGGGGCATGTGCCCTTCCTGTACGTGATATAATATAGAAGCGGCAAACGAGGATGTTTGACTAAAGTTCATTAAGGGCATTGGTGTCCCTCCTCCGGTATGATGACATGATGTACAATTGTTAAAGAATATCTGAGCTACATCCTTATATACAAGTTGAGCTTTTGCTGAATTACTATATACAATTACTGTCAGCATCAAAAAAATTATGTAGCGTTTTTTCATGTTTTTTTATTTAAAAATTAAAGAATAGAGCACAAATAACATAACAAAAGTTCATTCGAATCTGTATTTAAATTGAGGTATTCAATACAAAATAAAATAGAATTAGGGTTATTTGTTTGCTAATGTAGAATAAAATGGATTAAAAAGGAAGCAAATCATTGTTTTTTTTGAAAAAAAAGAGTATCGACAAATTATGGCTCTAGTTAAAAAGTAGTAACCCAATTAAAATCGCATAGATTTAGTTTATACCCATTTCTCAATATCTTTTAGTCCTGAGTAGCTATACCTTACAGGTTTTCAAAACCTGTAAGGTATAATTTATCTGAACAAAAATGATTGGACTAATTCATATTAAGTGTTGGAATAATGTCTTTTTGTGGTATAAGGTAAATACACAAAATCGACAAGCCTCAGTGCGACATCGAACGATGGTCAGTCATAATTTGTGAAAGACTGTGGACCGATTTTTTTTTCTTAAAAAACGACATTGATTGATCAGGACTTAAGTTCAGAAGGCTGATTGGCCATTAATTTGCTTATGTATTTCCCTAAAATATCAAATTCGAGGTTTACAATTGTTCCGGGTTGGATATCTTTAAAATTGGTATGTTCAAACGTGTAGGGTATGATACAAACCGAAAAGGAATTTTTTTGGGAATCTACAACAGTTAAACTCACCCCATTAACGCAAACAGAACCTTTTTCAACCGTTATATTATTTTGTGAGGGATCGTATTCAAATGTAAAGATCCAGCTTCCTTGGGTTTCTTTTACATGTTTGCAAACAGCTGTTTGATCGACATGCCCTTGCACAATATGACCATCAAGCCTATCGCCAAGTTTCATGCAACGCTCTAAATTTACATGATCGCCAATTTTTAGTAAACTTAAATTAGTTTTTTGGAGTGTTTCAGCAATAGCAGTAACCGTATATTCTTCATTTTTTATGTCAACCACTGTAAGGCATACCCCATTGTGTGCAATGCTTTGATCAATTTTAAGTTCGGTTGTAAAACCGGATCTTATGGTAATGTGAAGATTGCTTTGTTCTTTGTATAATGCAATTGCCTCCCCTAAGCCTTCTGTAATTCCTGAAAACATAACATTTTTAATTTGATAATTTGATAATTTACCAATTTGAAAATTAATTTATCGATTTTCAAATTAGCGAAATTTCAAATTTAATTAATTGCTTGGTGCGTTTTTGTCTTTGATGAGTTGGATAAAACCGTTCAAGGTGCGGGTTTTAATTCCATCAAATCTTATTTCGTTAACGAGACATACATAAAAGTAAGTACCGTTGGCACAAAGCCTTTTGGTGCTTTTGTTTTTGCCGTCCCATAAAATATCCGGATCAGTAGTTTCAAACATTAACAAACCCCAACGGTCGTAAATTTTAATTTCAATATCTTTTACATATCTATAGGGTAATGGGATAAAAAGATCATTTTGGCCGTCTCCGTTTGGTGTAAATACATTTGGTAATTCATAAACGGGGCAATTATCAACACATAAATTAGTAACAACGGGGCTTTCATTGCCGGCAGAATCAACTGCTGTAACTGAATAGCAGCCAGCCACAGATGGTACACCTTCAAACAAAGGTGGTTGTATTCATATCGGTTGAGGTGTATATCAATTCCGGTGTGCCATCTTGAGTAGCTGAAAAATATAAATTGTATTGCGCTGCGTCAGTACTACAATAAGTGTTTGGGTTTGTCCAAGAAATGACATTTTGAAACAGATCACAATCATTAGAAATACTAAAATTAGGCTGACAAGGCGGCACAAGGTCTATCGGTTGGTCACATTTTATTTGTGAACTGTTGAACAAAGGGCGTGGCAATGTACTATCGGAATATTGTCCTACACTTACTATTTTGTAGCAATAGTTAAGTCCATTTACCA
The DNA here is from genome assembly GCA_021413595.1 of Bacteroidota bacterium. Taxonomy (GTDB): domain Bacteria; phylum Bacteroidota; class Bacteroidia; order 2-12-FULL-35-15; family 2-12-FULL-35-15; genus 2-12-FULL-35-15. The sequence goes on from JAIOQD010000155.1 coordinate 3,310, forward strand.
ATCCGGTATCAATATATGACGGAGTAATTGACGTGTCAATTTTAACAAAGGTGGATGATCCTACCGGAATTGCACGGTAAATGTCGTAGCGGTAATTTGTCCATGGTACAAACTCCTGCCATGATAAATTAATTTTTTTATCAGCAGGGACTGTTGTTAAAAACACAGAAGAGGCCGTGCTGGTGGAGCCTAAAAACAGGTTGTTAGAATAAAAATCAACGCGGTAGGTGAATGCTGAATCTTGTGTATTTAAACCCGTGCTAATAAAACTTGAATCGGTTAATTGATAAAATGTTGGTTGAACAAAACTCGCTACCTGTGTGAATGCAGTACTTGCTGGATTAAATCCCTGTGCCTGCATTAAACGGTATTCATAAGGAGGTGGATTGCCTATGGTATCAAGGTTTGTGGAGGTGCCCAATGGTTTTACCCAACGTACCAATATACTATCGTTTGTTCCGGTGCTGATTACACTTACATTGGTGATAATAGGTACATCACGCACCAATTGAGCACAACTGTTTTGAGAGGCTAAACTTTGCGATCCATCAGAATAATACGCTATAACAACATAGGAATAATCAACACCATTTATTAACCCTTGACCACTATTATTATCGATAAATGTAGTAAGTGAAGGTGGTGTAGCACCAATTAATGTATAGCCGGTATAGGCAGGTACACCTGTTTCGCAAGCATCCGGTACCCATGGGGAACAATTATTTTTACGGTAAATTTTATAACCAAGTAATGGATTGCTTCCTAATGTATCATTGCAAGCAGCTGTGCTCCAATTAAGGATCATGCTGGATCCGCTTGGTGTTGCAGTTAAGTTGGTAGGAGCGGGAGCTATAACCCTTATGAAAATAGATTCGAAATCAACGAGCGGAGTAGTAGGGTTGCTGTCGATGGCTTTAAAAGTAACTAAATAGGGTAATAGCTGAACCTGTGCACAGCTTGGATTCCAATTGAATTGGCCTGTTACTGGACTTAAAGAAGGTGTTGAAGTAAATGTAGCAGCAGGATTCAGCTGGAATGGTCCTCCCGTAGCATTTAAGGTAACTATATTTGATTCTGCATCAGTAGCTGTAACCGGGAAATGTAAATTAGTACCGGCAACAATACAGGTATCATTGATGTTTTCAATTTTTGGAGCAGTATTGCTACAAGCCGCTACATCAATTTGCATATCCCGTAATATGGATCCAATGTAATAGTATTGGTTATTATATGGGGATCTCCGGTATTCTTTAATTAAAATAGCAATATTATATTGGCAAACCATAGTGGGGGTGCACCACACCAAGTCACCTCTAATAGGATCAATAGAATTTTGAGACATATTTGGTGGAAAAGAATACCCGTAGATAGCTTGTCCATTCGCATAACACGTGGTTAAACTATAATATAAACTATCGCCATCTAAATCAAAAGCTCCGGGATTGTGTTCAAAACATTCGCCAGTACAGGCTTCATCAATAGGTGGGTTAAGAAGTGTTGGTGAGCTATTCAAACCAAGCCAGGGATTAATGACTAATTCTGTACGGAGAAAAAATGATTGGTCAACTGAACTTGGGATATTACAAATACCGGCATTCCGATTGGGATCCTCCATGGAGATAATATAATTTCCATCTCCGGGATACGTGTGTATTATTTCGTAAATATTCTTTTTTGTGTAGGTAACAATGGATTGACCATCGGCCGTATTGCACAATAGGGAAGGCCCATTAACACGAGGAGCAATGGCACTATCGTTATCACCAAAACGAACTAGCAGATCGCAACGGTCGGCCTGAGTTGTAAGAGGATTGGTATTGGTATAGGTGGTTACAATAATCTTATAAGTTCTGCCGGATATATGCTGATAAGTAATTTCTCCCGCCCGATTGTGCGTTGCAAATGAACTGTTTAAACTAGCAAGTACTATAAAAATTAACAGGAGATTTTTTTTCATTGAAAAAATACGATTGACCATAAACAAAACTCTAAATTACTAATTTTATTTTAAAAAACCTAAATAATCTATTTTCATAAATCCAAAGAGGAAAACGGGTATAAAAACACCTGCAAAATCAGATATTTCCTCTCTTAATCATTAGTTGGCACAGGTTCATTATTCAGTTCTACTACCGGGGGCAAATTTTATTCCTTCTTTATAACACATTTTGGCGATTGAAAATTCTATGCCATCGAAAATCCAAGAACATCGGTTTTTGGCGATGGTATATTTGTCATAGTAAATGGTAATAATAAAAAGAATAATTAATCAGTAAAAAAAGAAAAATGAAAATGACATCAAATAAAACTGTCGGAAGAACTCAGGTTAGTACCGAGGAAAACGGCACAGAAGATTCGAAATTAATGAAATTGTTCGAAGAGCAACTAAAAGATATGTATTGGGCTGAAAAAGCTTTGACAAAAGCAATGCCCAAAATAATAAAAAATGTAAGTTCTCACGAATTATCGGATGCAATTCAAGACCATTTGAACGAAACCGAATCTCAAGTAGGGAAAGTGGAAAGGGTTTTTCAAACTTTTGATAAAAAAGCTGTTGCAAAAAAATGTGAAGCAATGGATGGATTGATAAAGGAAGCCGAAGAAATAATGCGATCGTCAGATAAAGGTTCAATGCGGGATGCTGGAATTATAGCAGCTGTGCAAAAGATAGAGCATTATGAAATTGCTACTTATGGCACATTGCGCACATTTGCAAAGACCCTTGGTTTAACTGAAGCAGCAACTCTGTTAGAGGCTATTTTACAGGAGGAAAAAGATGCTGATGAAAAACTGACGGAAATTGCAGTATCAAGTATTAATGAAAATGCAATGAGTGAAGTTGAATAATTGATTTGTGATTCGAGAAGATCACATTATTTTTTTTCAGCGTATGTTTTGAAAAATTAGATAAGAAATTTCTTAAAAACACACAGGCAGTAGTGGAATCATATTGTGGATTAAATTCTAACACGCAAATGCATTGTATTTAAATGGTTTTAGAGTTTGTTTTCGGAAATTAATTAAAACTGTTACGTAATTTTTAAAAAATAAAAATCATGAAAAATCAAAAAATAAATGTTTTAATAACTGTTTGTATGTTTTCTGCAGCAGTATTTACAACAGCTTTTGCTCAAAAAGACAGCAAAAAAGTAGCAATTAAGGAAAACGAAGAAAAGTTTGATGACACAAAAATGGAGGAGGATGCAGAATTTGTGGTGAAGGCATGTGACGCAGGTTTGTTTCAAGTGATGGCAAGTGAGTTAGCCAAAAGAAAGTCGTCATCGCAAATGGTAAAAGATCTGGCAGAAAAGTTGATCAAAGATCACAGTCAATTTAATGCTGAATTAAAAACTGTGGCAATGGAGAAAAGTATCACTATTCCTTCCAAGCTAAGTGAAACGTACCAACGAAAATTCGATAATCTAAATGAAGAAACAGAAAATTTCGATCGGGTATATACTAGGGTAATGGTAAATGATCACAGCAACATCATCTATTTGTATGAAAAGGAAGCTAAAAAAGGTGAAGTTGCAGAAATAAAATCATGGGCTTCAAAAAAGATCCCTACATTAAAGCAGCACATGGAAATGGCTGAAAATGTTAGAGATAGTGTTAGAGAAGTTTCTAGTAAATAACAAATAAAAAAAGATCCACTGACAATTATTAGCAAGTTAATAATTGAATAAAAAAAAGGTAGCTGTGAGGGCTACCTTTTTTTATTTTTAATGGGATAAACAAATATGTAGGCTTATACTAATCTTAATTTTTCTTTTTTCCAGGTGAATAAAGTAACAACTATTGAGATCACACAAGCAGATAACATAAGAATGAATGCTGCGTCCCAGCCCCAAATATCAACAAGGAATCCGATAGCGATATTAGCAAATAATGCACCTCCAAGGTATCCGAACAGTCCTGTAAGTCCTGCTGCAGTTCCAGCAGCTTTCTTTGGCACAAGGTCCAAAGCTTGAACCCCTATCAGCATCACAGGACCATAGATCAGGAAACCGATGGCAATCAAAGCAATATTATCAATTAAGATGTTGCCGGCAGGATTTTGCCAATAAACAATAACTGCGATCATCACTAAAAGCATATAAATAACAATTGCCGGTGCTCTGCGTCCGGAAAATACTCTATCCGAAAGCCAGCCGCAGAGAAGGGTTCCGGGGATACCGGCCCATTCATAAGCAAAATATGCCCAACCTGATTCTTTAATAGAAAAGCCTTTAGCTTCTTCGAGATAGGTAGGAGCCCAATCCAATACGCCATAGCGCACCAAATAGATCATGGCATTTGAGATAGCTATCAACCAGAGTAATTTGTTTTTTAAAACATGGGTGAAAAATATTTCCCGTGTGGAAAATTCTTGCTCGTGGCTTTGCTCATAATCTTTTGGGTAATCATTTTTAAATGCTTCAATATTGGGTAATCCACAGCACTGAGGTGTATCTCTGATCATAAAGTAAGCAATAAAAGCAAACACAATAGCGATCATTGCGGGGAAGTATAATTTACTTTCCCAGTCTCCGAATAGTGCAACACCCAAAACAGCCAAGGGGCCAATAAGACCACCTCCAACATTATGAGCAACATTCCAGATAGACATCTTTGTTCCTCGTTCTTTTGTGGAAAACCAGTGAACCATAATACGGCCCGATGGTGGCCATCCCATCCCCTGAAACCATCCATTGATAAACATTACAATGAACATGATGGTTACAGTGGAGGTTAAAACAGGAATTGTTCCAAAGCATAAAACAGTAATAGCCGAAAGCATCAATCCCAAACTTAAGAAAACGCGTGCATTACTTCGATCGGAAATACCACCCATTACAAATTTACTTATTCCATAAGAAATGGAAACAGCAGAAGCTATTATCCCCAGCTGCCCTTTTGTATAGCCTTGTGCTATGAGGTCGGGCATGATAAGGGAAAAGTTTTTTCTTACCAAGTAATACCCGGCATAGCCGATAAAAATCCCAAGGAATACCTGCCAACGCAATCTCTTATAGGTGGGGTCAATTTTTTCTGTTGGCAGTGGCGTAGCATGTGCAGGCGGTTTTAGAAAGTTTATCATAAGAATAATTTATCTTTCGGAAATTTTAATTGTTCAATATATTTCAATTGTTTAGCAATTTAAATGGTTAAAATACACCTATCGTTTTTAGCCGTTTCGAAAACAAAATGAAGACCAAGATAAATAGTATTTTTGCATTAACCTAATTAGCATTTTGAAGTTTCCTTCCTACAATGCTTAAAAATAAACAAAACACGCAGGTAGGATATAAAATTAAACCGATAAAAAATATTCGGGGTAGAATCGCCAAATCTTCATAAATTTGTTTCGATGAAAGGAGTGCTCTCTCCCAATAAAATTAAAAATTTAATCCATATACTTTTAAATATTGTAATATGTCAATCAGCCAGGAATTAAAAAAAAGAAATCAGGATTTATGCGAATTATGTAATGTAGAAGCCGCAACCATTGAATATACCGTAAGCCCCAAAAATGATGATTCAATTGAAAACCAAGTAGCACTTTGTGAAACCTGCATGAAGGCAATGGATGATGCTAATTCGGGCTTTCACTGGCGCTGTATCGAAGGAAGTATTTGGAGCCCCTATTCAAGTGTTCAGGCTTTAAGTTACAGGATTCTGAATCAATACAAGAAAGAGGCCTGGGCCAGTGATCTAATCAACTCTTTGGATATAGATGAAAACACCGTACAGTGGGCATTAAGTGCTTTTGAGGTGAAAGAGGTACACAAAGATGCTTTTGGAAATGTGCTTGAAACAGGCGATAATGTGGTACTTACACAAGCACTTAATGTAAAGGGGACAAATTTTACCGCATCAAAAGGTACAGTAGTTAAAAAAATTAAACTAGTAAGTGATAATCACGAGCATATTGAAGGTAAGATAAACGATCAGGTGATCGTAATCCTTACCAAATTTGTGAAGAAAGGTTAAAAATTTGATCGTGTTATACTCCTTAAAATGCAAAAAACGAAGTCCCTTTTTAAGAGCTTCGTTTTTTACAAACTTATAATTATTTTTTGAGGGTTGTGCAACAGCCACTGATGTTGGTGGCAGTGCACCTTTCTTTCGAGTTACAGTCGTTTCATTCGAAAGAAAGTAAGTTCTTAAATAACCCAATTTTCACTATACCTCAAAAGTTTCTGCTATAAAAGTCGGTGGACAGCCAATTACATTTTCTTGATTAGTTCGTCAGGGTTGAATACAGGAATTTCAGAGCCTCTAAAGTCCTTAATATTTCGAGTTACAATGCAATCGATTTTTTCAATTAAATATGCGCAATTTATTTGAATTGCATCTTCAAAATCTTTATGCTTCGATTTCAGTCCTTTTTTAATCACGTCTATATCTATGGGAATGATATGAATATAATCTAACAAACTATAAAGAATTTCCCGCAGTTCTTTTTCGCCAATGTGCTTTTTTAACAAATAATGTGTAGTTGCTATGGAATGTGAGGAAGTGAATAGTTTTATCTTTTTGTCTTCAGCACTTTTGAAAATATCAATAGTTTTTCATTTTAGTTACTTGTCTGTCCGTTGATAATAGTTCGTTTTACAATGACGCCCAACGAGTAGTTAAATGCAGTGGCCTTTTTAGGGCCATTGCATTTAACGGATGTTAGTTTTTAGTTTTTCTTTTCACGTAGTTTTATGAACCGTCCCCTATATATAAAGAAGTCAGGCGTTTTTAGTTAAAATATTGCATTTATGTTTGATAGGTGCAGTATTTTAACGCAAAATTTTGATTTCAATCTTTCTCTCGCTACAAAATTCATTAAAGTTAATTTAAAGTTAGCCAAACACTTGACTTTGTCAATCTTTTCTCTAACTTTGCCAAGCAGTTTAACGATGCAATCGTTTGAAAGAGCTGTCTTTCACCGATTTTTATCGAACTGCTTGAGGCTAAAATCAATGCTGATTTTAAATTAACTCCGCTCTCATTTTGAAGCCCCCCTTATTGAAATCAAAATTTTGAAAAACTCCTACTTCGCTTAGCTCGGTTCATAAAATTGAAACTAACGGTTTGCAGCTACACGCAGGTGGGGATTTTTAGCACTGAACTTCATTAGAAGTACAGAACTTTGATTTAGCACTTCACTTTAAAAGAAGCACTGAACCCCCACTTGCGTGTAGGTGCTGTTGGGTGCTGGCTTTCTTTCTGTCTTCTTGTGGTTTCTTTATTACTCGTTTATTTTTGATTAATATTCTAAAGTATGGGCATTTTCCATCTATTGATAAGTCTTTGTCATCGTTTCCTTTCCTGAATTTAATTAGTTCAAATTGGTCAGGATTAAATTTATGAAGAAATGTTATTGGTACTCCTATATGTCCATCATAGTCCAATGGTATGTTTTCTGTTTTATCAACGTTTATACCTTCATAATTGTCATATTTTGGATATTCACTTTCGTTTCCAAAGTGTTTTTTTGTTAGCTCAATGTCTTCGTGTCGCTTGAAGTTATCTAAGTTTGTAAGCCATAAGCAATTGTTTGGTGAAATTATTCTATTTCCAAAACTATCTATTCTTGCTTCTGTTCCATAAAGTTCGTAGTGGTCAGGTACAATGAAGCCTGAAACACCTCTGCCAAGATTTATTCCTAACCAAGATTTATTCTCTTTGATAAGTTTAAAAATTTCTTTGTATGTAATTGCGTTTATATTACCAATTATCAAAAATTTCTTGTCGTACTTTACTAATTGAGCTACATATTCTCTGAACAACGAAAATGGTGGGTTTGTAACTACAATATCTGATTGCTTTAATAGTTCAATGCTTTCAGGACTACGAAAATCGCCATCACCTTTAAAGTGTACAATATCATTAAAAGTTGGTTTCTCCGTTTCGCCCTCTTTACCTGTATATTCAAAGGAAAAACCATTTTCAGACTCTTCAGTATTAAACAAATCATTCTTTGGTTCTTTATAGCAAGCCGCAATCAATTTTTTTAACCCTAATTCCTTGAAGTTAGATGAAAAATATTTGAAAAAGTTACTAATGCGAGCATCATCACAGTTACAAAAAACCACCTTATCTTTAAAGTGATTTTTATAATGTTGCAATTCACTTTCTATATCGGAAAATTGTGTGTAGAACTCATCACTTTTCGATTTTTTTGCCTTTTGCAGTAATTTGTTTGTTGCGTTTCTCGCCATGATTATTCTTTATTTTTTGTTATCTGATTGAACAAATCACTTCCTAAAACTTTAAGTGAAGTTTTAGAAATTTCAATCATTATATCAAGCATTTCCTTGTTATCCCACTTTTCTCCTTTTCCTTGTGAGTAGATAGAGGTAGCTTGAAGCATAATCGTCTTATCTTTATGTTTAACGAATTTATTCGCGCACAAATTGGTGTTAATAGGCATTCCAAAATTTGCCGAAGTTAGTCTATCTAATCTATTTAACATCCCTGATTTATATTCAAGTGTTACAATTCTTCCATCAGGTCGTTCAATCGAAATTGTTTCTGTCAAAAAATTAGAACCTTCTAAAAATAGAATGTAAGGGAAATGAGATTCAGAAAGCATAAAGTTAGCAATTTCTGATATGTTTTTATGAGACCTTTCTATAGCATTTCCTGCTGCCATTAAGTCTTGATTGTTTTTCTTGCCTACTTGTTTCCCTTTTTTGATGTTTACAATATCTTTCCCTTGATGTTTAGCTTCTGACACTAAAACTATTCTCCATTCACCGCTATCATCTTTTACTTCAATTATTCCGCCATCGGGTATTATACTTGAATTGGGAACAAAAAGAGTTTGCCCTAATTCAGGATCGACTTTCTTTAAAGCTTGGTTTATTTCTTCTTTCCGTATACTTTTTTTATATCGAAAAGTTAATTGGGGAAATTCTATTTTGAGTTGTTCAATTACAAGTTTTGATATTTGTCCAACTTTTAAGTCGTGTGATTTTGCCCCATCACCAAAGATTCCTACAACTCCTTGCGATTTTTTATGTTGCTTTGTCAGTCTTGTTGATTGGTTCTTTTTAGCCATTTTATTAATTCTATTTTATATTCTTGCAAAGTTAGCAATTACGGTCGTCTTTTAAGCTTGCACCCAACATCTATATAAACACAACTTTAGCATTTACAAATACTTACAAGCAATTGTAAATAATTACACCTCGCTTTTATTTCAAATATATGCTATAATTGCCACTTTATTAATAAAAACTATAAAAACAATTTTCAATTAATAATCCTTAATTTCGTTCCATGCAATCTTTTCTCGAAAAAACGGTAAAACACCTGTGTGAAAAATATGGTGACAACATAAGTGAATTATGTATTGTCCTTCCCAACCGAAGAGCAGGATTGTTTTTGAAAACACACTTTGCCAACAATCTCAAAAAAACATTCTGGAGCCCTGAAATTTATGCAACCGAAGATTTTGTTGCACTGCTGGCCGAATTGGAAATTGCGGATTCAACTACCTTATTGTTTGAATTATACGAAACAGTAAAAAATGTCAATAAAAATGAAGTAGAGAGTTTTGATGAATTCAGTAAATGGGGGCAGATTTTATTAAGTGATTTGAATGAGATAGATCGTTATTTGGTGGATGGAACGCAATTGTTTGGAAATTTAAAGGACATAAAGGAGCTTGAAGCCTGGAGTTTAAATAGCGAAGAAGGGTTAACAGATTTTCAACAACAATACCTGCATTTCTGGCAGTCATTAGGGACTTACTATTTTGATTTTAATAAAAGGTTATTGGATAAACATCAGGCCTATCAGGGATTAGCATATAAGATAGTTGCTTCCACTATTGAAGAAAGAATAAATAAGCACCCTTGGAAAAAAATAATTTTTGCTGGTTTTAATGCCCTGAATAAGGCAGAAGAACAGATCATTGAAAAGTTGTTGGATCTTGGGAAAGCTGAAATTATATGGGATACCGATAGCTATTATATAAATGATATCCGGCAGGAAGCCGGTAAGTTCATTCGTAAATATGATAATCATGGAAGTTTTAAAAAGATCCCGGGTAAAAATATTGTATTTGAAGAAAACCTACTATCTACTGAAGATAAACACATTACTATTATTGGTGCGGCAAAAAATGTAGCACAGGCAAAGGTTGCAGGAAATTTAGTAGCTGCATTTCAAAAGCAGAACACCAACCTGCAAAATACAGCATTGGTGCTTGCCGATGAAAATTTGTTGTTTCCTGTTTTACATTCACTCCCCGAAAAGTTAGAAGATATAAATGTAACAATGGGGTATCCCTTAAAGAATACGCCTATTGCGGGATACTTCGACCTCGTTTTTAATTTGCATAACAATGCTATAAAGCTAAGCCAGGGAAAAGAGAAATATAGTTTTTATCACAAGGATCTGTTAAAACTATTGAGCCATCCGTTCAGTACTATTTTAATTTTTAATAAGGATCATCATAATTCTGTTAAGCCTGTTGTAAAGGCAATTCAGGATAGAAATATCGTATTT
>JAIOQD010000471.1 GCA_021413595.1 Bacteroidota bacterium
CGCCATTGCATTTTCAACAACTAAATGTGAAGAAAAAATCAACGTTGAAAAACCTAATAGTAGAAAAAACGCCAAGGCAGCATTTGAATAATCCTTCCCCATAGAATTATCATCAGTATGATCTGCTTGACTTTTCATCAGGATAATGTAGTAAGCCAAATATACCATCAACAAAATCCCTCCTTCCAATCGAGTAATAATTCCGTCATTTCCAAAAACAAATAATAATAGTATAGAAGTTATTAATGCAATTCCATCACGTTTTAAATCTTTTTTTGCCATGGTAAAATTCAAAAATAATCCTGCAATTCCAAGTATGAAAGTTATTTGACTAATTCCACTTCCTATTGCATTTCCAGTAATAATACCAGAAGATTCCACTCCACTTAAATGAAGTAGGGAGGCTTTTACAGAGACGAAAACTTCGGGAAGATCCGTTCCTACCGAAAGAATAGCAAGACCAACAAAAGAGTGGGAAAGATTGAATCGCTTCGCAATTCCGAGTGCACCATTAATTATCAATTTTGTACCAAGCCATAACCCAATTAAACCAACTATTATTAGAAGCATTACACAGAGGAGTTTTATTTTATGTTCTTATTTTTTTTTATTGCAAGCAGCGGAATCCAACTATGGAAAGCCATTTCCCGAGTAACACTTTTACCGAACAGTCTTTCAAAAAATGTTGGTTTATGGTTAAACATAGCAAGCATATCAGCCTTTACTTCGGCAATGTATTCATCAATTGCTTCCTCAACATCGTCATTGATTGAAATGTGAATTGAAATTTTCGGATAGTTATATTTATTGATAAGTTCGTTCTTAATTTTTATTCTTTCAATTTTCTTTTTCGAATTCGGTGAAACAATATTTAATATGTGAATAAAGGAGTCGAATAATCTAGCAAATTGAATAAGTGTTTCCATTTCCTTGTTTAAAGCAAGCAAATCTGAGGCGTAAACAATGTGTTTAACATGCTTAAATCTTGCATGTTCCGGAACAGCAATAACCGGAATGTTGCTGTTGCCAATGACTGCGGCTGCATTGCTACCCATTAATACCCTTTTTAATCCGCTTGCACCTTTTGTTCCCATAATAATCAAATCAATATCATTATGTTGTGCAAATGTTTCAATAACTTCTTCAACCGGGTAACTCTTTATAATTTTGTAACTTATATTTATTTTTTCACCATAATCTTGCTTAATCTCATTAGTAAGATGTATAAAATCCTGCATAGAATTATCAACCATCGCATCAAGTATCTGACGAGTTTTTAATGCCGCTTGTGCCCGAGGCGGTGCATCAATAAATACTACGTGAAGTAGAACTAATTCTGCATTAAGTTTTTTTGCAATTTCAGCAGCGTAATGAATTGCAACTTTTGATAATTTTGAAAAATCAGTTGGTAAAAGGATTTTCATTGGTTAAGTATTCCTAAATAAAACATTATTATATCTCTATTCTTTCGAACGTAAAGAAAAGCATATAAATAAAAACAGGCTATAGGTTAGATCATTAGCCGATATGATTTTTATCATTGCTATGAGGGATAAGTGTATCAGATCGCGCATTTTTTACGACCTGTTGAACCAGATAGAATTTCGTAAATAGAATATTACGCCAGAAGAATTAGAAGGAATGCTATATTGTAAGTGTAAACACAGCAAACAAACAATACTTCTACAATTTGTAAATTACTTTAATAACACTGTTATTTTTTTGATTTTTTGTTAATCCAGCTAAGGACAATTAAAGTCGGATTCCAATAACTAAAATGTCGTCCACTTGCTCAGTCCCTGCTTTCCAATTTTCGATAAAATTATTTAAATATTGTTCTTGCTCTTTCATAGATATGCCTTGAATGTCGAGCAACATTTCTTTGAATTTTTTGGTCATTAATTTTTTTTCAGTGTGTCCGCCAAATTGATCTGCAAAGCCATCTGTGCAAATATAGAATGTGTCGCCTGGTAATAATTTTAATTCATGTGTGCTGAAGTGTTGATTATTATCAGTTAAGCCACCTATCGCACTTTTGGTAGCTCTTATTTCTTCAACTTCAGCCTTTCCATTTCTAATAATCCATAGTGGTCGGTTTGCACCAGCATATTTTATTATACGATTTTCTGTATCTACTGCGCAAAGAGCAATGTCCATTCCGTCACGTGTAGATTGTTCGCCATCAGTTTGTTTTAGAGCGGTTTTGATTCCTTTATTCAATAGTGATAAAATTTCGGAAGTATCTGAACTTTCTGAAACAGCATCATTCAATTTTCCTGCACCGATCATACTCATAAATGCACCGGGTACTCCGTGACCAGTACAATCAGCAGCAGCAATAAAAGCAGCATGACTATTTTTATTAAAGAAATAAATATCGCCACTTACAATATCCTTTGGTTTAAAGAGAACGAAACTCTGAGGAAATGCTTTCCATATATCTAAACGATGGGGAAGCATTGCCCATTGTATCCGTTTTGCATAATTTATGCTATCTGTAATATCTTTGTTTTTTTCTTCAATGATGTGTTTTGATTTCTCTACCTCCCCTTTTTGTTGAGTAATAATAAAATTCGCTTTCTGTTTTTGCTTGTATCCTCTTAAAATAAATAACGCAAGCAGACCAACCAAAGCAAAGCCGATGACAAAATAATTTCGTTGTTGTTCTTTTTGTTTTAGTTCTTCTTTTGCGATTACATCTTTTTTATCCTGTTCCGCTTGAGTTTCCGCTTCTTTCTTTTCAAAATCATAAGTCATTTGACTTTGGACAGTTTTTTTTCGGGTTTCTTCATTATCCAAACTATCACGATATAGGATGTGCAATTTGTGATTTTCGTAAGCCTCCTTGAAATTCCCATTTGCACTATCTAAATAAGTTAGCTCCTTGTAAGCATTTTTTAACCATTCTTTATAGCCAAATATTTTTGACAGCTCTATTGATTTATTAAGGTATTCCTCTGCTTTTTTTGTATTTTTTTGTTTTGTAAAAACCTTCCCTATATTACCATACGAACCTGCAATACCGGCTTTGTCGCCCATTGATTCCTTTATTTTTAAAGAAGCAAAATGATTTTTTAATGCTTCCGGATAATTCCCTTGAGCTTCATAAACAGTTCCAATATTATTGTAATTAGCAGCAATGCCTTTTTTATTTTCTATTGTTTCAGACAGTTTCAAAGAAGCAAAATAATGTTTTAATGCTTCTGGATAATTGCGATGGTTGGCATTAACAGAGCCAATATTACCGTAAGAAGCGGCAATGCCTTCATTGTCTCCAATTACTTCTTTTATTTTCAAAGAAGTAAAATGATTTTTTAAAGCTTCAGCATAATTGCCTTGGGAATCATAAATATTACCAATATTATTGTAAGAACGGGCAATGCCTCCTTTGTCATCAATTGCTTCACTTAATTTTAAAGAAGCAAAATGATTTTTTAGCGCTTCTGGATAATTACCTTGAGCGTAATACACATTGCCAATATTATTGTAAGAAGCTGCAATATTTTTTTTGTTACCTATTACTTCGAATATTTTCAAAGCCTCAAAGTAATTTTTTAAAGCTTCCTGATAATTTCCTTGAATTTTATACATAAATCCAATCTTATTGAAAGAATTGGCTTTGGACTCTTGAGCAACTTTCTTAATTTGTGGAACAGTAGTTTTTTCAATTATACTATTGCTCAGTTGCAGCTTGGAATTTGCATAGCTCATTACTAGTTCGTATGAGCCGATTTTAGAATATTCTATTATTAGGTTATGTAGATGATTTAATTTGTTAGTATCAACATTGTCTGTTTTTATGAGAATTAAAAGAGAGTCAATTTTATTTTGTTGGGCGACTAAAGTCAATTGACAACAATAAATTGTGAGGGTGCAAAAAAAATATTTTATTATTTGTATCATTATAATCTCTACTTATGATTTGCCTTTTGCTTACTAAAATAAATGTGAACCAGTTTTCGTTCCATACAAATATAATTTTAAAACATATCAAATACCTGATAAATATCAAAATGAATTTTATTTAAATAAAAACGTTGATCTCTTCATTGATAAATTACTTTAATGATAATATTATATTGGATTTATTTACTTCTTTCCAAGATCAATAAAACATCCGAAACAAGCCAACGAAAATTGTTTTAGGATTTTCAAACTCATTAAAAAAAATATTCTATCTTAGCCTATCTTTTATTTCATTTATCTACAAAAAACACGGAATCAACTATTAAAAATCAACACTTTAATATGAAACACAAACTTACTTTTTTGAGAACATTTTTTATTTTATCGATCACCATTCTGTCACTATCCGCAAATGCTCAAACAGTAACCGGAATAATTAAAGATGGCAAAACAAATGAACCATTGTTTGGAGCTACCGTGGTTATAAAAGGTACCACCCAGGGAGGACTTACCGATATGGATGGAAAGTTTAATTTTACTGCTACTACTCCCCTTCCTTTTGTGTTATCTATATCTTATTTAGGATATGTTACTTTTGAAAACACTGTTAATTCAATTGAAAGTCCTATAACCATTAAGATAAAACCAAATGAAACTCTTTTAAAAACAGTAGAAGTAGTAGGAGACCGTATTACCGAAAAACAAAAAGAATCACCTCTCACTATTGAAGCATTAGATGTACTTGCAATTAAAGAAACTCCGGCTGCTAATTTTTATGAAGGCTTAGGACAGTTAAAGGGTGTGGATATTATGGCTGCCAGTATTGGTTTTAGAGTGATTAATACAAGAGGTTTCAATAGCACTTCTCCAGTAAGATCATTGCAAATTATTGATGGTGTGGATAATCAGTCACCTGGATTAAATTTTTCGCTTGGAAATTTTTTAGGTTCTTCTGAACTGGATGTTCAAAAAGTAGAAATTATTGTGGGTGCTGCTTCTGCATATTATGGCCCTAATGCTTTTAATGGTGTGGTAAGCATGACTACTAAAAACCCTTTTATCAAACCAGGAGTGGCTGTTTCTTTTAAGGTTGGCGAACGAAATTTAATTGAAACTGCTGTGACCCTGGAGGATACGATGCCGTTAACCGTTATGGAGATGAGAACTTAACATCCGGACAAAATAATGCTACGAGCAAAGGTCAGCAAATTCAATACCGGGGATTAAAAAGATGGTACCGAACAGGGTATGAAGAAAAGGATCTTGTGGATTACAACACAAAAAATTTGAAGGTGGGAGCAGCTCTTCATTACAAGATAAAACCTGAAGTGGAGCTTATTTATGCTTTTAATTTCGGAACTGGTACAACCGTTTATCAGGGCGATAACAGGTATTGTTTAAAAGATATTTATTTTTTCCAAAACAGGGTTGAATTGGTAAAAAAAGATAAATTTTTTATCCGCGCTTATGCCACTAATGAGGATGCAGGAAAATCGTATGATGCAGTATTTACAGCACTATTACTTCAGGACCGATCAAAAAACAATGCTATCTGGAGCACCGATTATCGGAATTTCTGGAATGGTGCAGTCCCTAATACCACTGCTCACTGGGAATCAGGAGGAATGAACAATAATGTAAGAGACCTTCCA
>JAIOQD010000472.1 GCA_021413595.1 Bacteroidota bacterium
ATGTTCATAAAATACTGATATAGCGAATTTATTTTAACTTTAATAAAGGTAAGGCGTAATTGTTTCGATAATTTTGGAGCCTGTTTAAATTTTATTTAAAATTATGCTAAGCGGAACTGCAACGTTTCTCTGGATCCTGAAAACCGTGTTCGTTCTGTCATCCCGAACTTTTCGAGAGGGATCTTGTTTTTATTAATGATATTGTCATTGATTTTACAAGATCCCTCTTGGCGAAAAAGCCAATCGGGATGACATTGTTGTTAAAATTGACCTTTCTTCTCAATCTTGTATTCTTCGTTTGAAATAAATTTTGCGATTGAAATAAATTTGCAATAAAATTTAAACAGGCTCTAAGTTTAGAAACAGGTAATGCCAATATCCCGTATTGTAAAAGTACAAAATAATTAAAGGGAATAAATCTGTGTTCGTTTAAATATTGAAATGGCTTGAATCGCAATTATCTTGTGGGTCAAACAATGTTAAAATATGTTAAGGTTCAAGAGGCTTAATGGAATAGCTTACTTTTGTAATTCGGATTTAAGTTTTGATGAATAAAAACAATGTTAAAATAATAATTACAATGGCAAGTCTTGCCATGATTGGCTTAATGGCCATTCAGGTGTATTGGATAAAAAATGCCATGACATTGAGTAAACAACGTTTTGAACAAAATGTAAACGAAGCTTTGAGCAACGTTGTTTCTCGGATGGAAAAACAAATCACTGCCTCTAAAATTCGAAAAAAATTCAACTTTCGCAAACAAGGTATTCGCTGGTTCAGTCCGATCGATTCATTGGCCAGAACATCTGAATTTATTACTGATTCAAAATCTGATAAGAATGATTTTGCACTGCAAAAAGATAAAATAAACGTAAAAATTTACGAGGAATATTCATCTGATTCCAATGGCGTAATTATAAAGAAATCGCGCCATAAAAATTATTTGAGTGATAGTACAACTTCTGAAATGAGTGGACTCACAGAGATGGATGTTCCCACCTATATTCACCAATTTAATTCTGGGGAATTACGTGATAAATGGTTTTCGCAGAAGAAAAATATGGTCAATGATATTTTTGATGAGTTGGTAAGTATCAATATATATAATGATTACAACAACAAGGTTGATACACTTCTTTTAGATTCAGTTATTCAACGAGAACTTCTTGAAAAAGGAATTTCCGCTTGTTATGTTTTTGGTGTCCTTGCTTCAAAAGTTCCTCCAACTGATATAAACAAACTTTCTGAAAGGGAAACTTTTTTATATTCATCTAATTTTAAAATAAATTTGTCACCTGATAATGTATTTATCAAAGCACAGTTTTTATCTATATACTTTCCTGACCAACGCAATTATTTGCTCAGTTCTATGGGCTTTATGCTCGTAATTTCAGGGGCCTTTATGATTGTGATCGTATTTTCATTTTATTACACTGTTTCAACCATTTTTAAACAAAAAAAGTTGTCCGAAATTAAAAATGATTTTATCAGCAACATGACGCATGAGTTTAAAACACCTATTTCTACTATATCATTGGCATGTGAAGTGTTAAATGATAGATCCTTTGAAAAATCACCGGAAAGGGTTAGTAATTATGTGAAAATGATCGGAGATGAGAACAAGCGTTTAAGTTTATTGGTAGAAAATATTTTGCAAACGGCAATACTTGATAAGGGGGAGTTTAAATTGAAAATTCAAAGTATTGATATTCATGCCTTGATCGACCAAACGATAGCTAATATTAAATTGCAGGTGGAAAATAAAGAAGGCGAAATTACTACAGCGTTAAATGCCACAAAGCCAATAATAAACGCTGATAAGGTTCATGTAACGAATATTATTTTTAATTTGATCGATAATGCTTTAAAATATTCACGTGGCAAACCAAAGATCAAGATCGGTACCCAAAATGATGAAGCAGGTATTTTTATTTCCGTCACAGATAATGGAATAGGTATAAGCAAAGAAAATCAGAAACGAATTTTTGATACGATGTATCGGGTTCCTACCGGAAATATTCATAATGTAAAAGGTTTTGGATTGGGCCTGAGTTATGTTAAAGCGGTGGTAGAGAAACATGGCGGTTCTATTAGTGTTGAGAGCGAGTTGGGAAAGGGAAGTTCCTTTACGGTATATTTACCGATTAATGTGGCATAAAAATTTTATGAACTTAGATTAGATAATAAATTTTGCAAATAATATGGAAAAAGTAAAAGTGTTATTGGTAGAAGATGATCCTAATTTGGGTAGTCTTTTAAAAGAATACCTGGAAGCGAAGGGGTATTCAACTGTTTTGGCTGTGAATGGTAAACAAGGCTATGATGTTTTTTCAAAGGATAAATTCAATATTTGTATTTTGGATGTGATGATGCCAATTAAAGATGGCTTTACGCTCGCAAAAGAAATACGTGCAATTGATAATAATGTTCCCATTGTTTTTTTAACGGCAAAATCAATGAAAGAAGATGCTGTTGAAGGCTTTACTGCTGGTGCTGATGATTATATCACAAAGCCCTTTAGCATGGAGGAATTGTTATTGCGTATTAAAGCTATTTTGCGCAGAACAGAAAATAAAACATCTATTCATTCAGAACAAACGGAATTTCAAGTAGGGAATTATAAATTTGATTATAAACATCAAACACTTGAAATTAAAGGTGTTCAGCAAAAATTAACAACCAAAGAAGCTGATCTGTTAAAATTACTTTGTTTAAATGCCAATGAAATTCTGGATAGAAACTTTGCTTTAAAATCGATATGGCATGATGATAATTATTTCAGCGGCCGTAGCATGGATGTTTACATTGCAAAGCTTCGTAAATACTTAAAAGAGGATAGTACTGTGGAGTTGATAAATGTACATGGAAAAGGATTTAAACTATTGATTGGGAAATAAACATACTCTTTATTATTATTATTTATTTTTCGCTTTTGTTTTTATCCGTTCCAAATTTTCCTTTGCTCTAAACTTAACCATTTTGGTTATTAAGTTTAAAGGTAGTGGCTTATCGATTGGAAATTGAACCGTTCCTTTCCCTCCTTTATAAGTAGAAAGTTCTTTTTTAAATGCTTCATTCCCTCTTGGAGCGGGATAAAATCCAATATGATTTTTAAAAGCTGCAAAGTAAACCAGGTTACCGTTTAGAGTAAACGTTGGTATTGCATAACTGATCGTTTCTTCCGCTTCCGGTACTGCTTTTTTAATTGTAGAGCGGACCTGTTCCAGAATTTTTTGAATATCTTTTGGAAAGCCGGCAATATATTCGTCAATGTTTTTAGCTTTAGCTCTTATCATAGACCTGCGTTTTTATTCCAACGTTTTGTGGTTTGGCTTGCAAAAAATTGAACAATTTTTTTTAATTTTTTGTTAAAGATAATTCATATTCGCAATCTCACGCCATAACGGTGAAATAGGCGCGGAGCGCTTATTTGATGTTGGTGGAAGTTCACCTTTCTTTCGAGTTATATTTCGTAGAAGTCGAAACGCCATACAGTCACACATGAATGGCAGTTACACAAAGGTCCTACCATATCAAAAACAGTACTGTCGAAATACACTATTGTCTTGGCATTATATATCAACACTCAACTTCAGGTGTCCGCCCAAGCCTTCTCTAATGATTCTCATAAGCGTTGAAAGTCTAATGTCACTAGCGTTATTTTCAATACGTGAAATGTATGTCTTAGTAGTACCACATTTGTCAGCAAGTTGTTCTTGGGTTAAACCTTGTTCTTTACGAAGGTCTTGAAGCATTGCTCCGAGTTTAAAAGCTTCAAATTCTTCTTCATACTTTTCTCGTGCAGGTGTCCTAAGTTTACCATATTGTTTGTCCAAATGGTCTGCAAATGAAGTCAGGTTTTTATTTATCTTTTTCATCGAAGTATTGTTTTTTAAGTTTTTCAGCTAATTCTATTTCATTCTTTGGGGTCTTTTGAGTTTTCTTTTGAAAGCCGTTCACCACTATTATAAGTTGTCCTTTGTCGAAAAAACTGAAAGCCCTATAAATGTCTGAACCTACTTCAACCCTAACTTCAAAAAGCCCTGTCGAACCGGTTATGTGTTTGAAATATTTTTCAGGAACTCTGTCAATAGTTGAAATAAGTTGTAAAGTCCAGTTGAATTTTTTCTTGACTTCAGGTTTCAACTTCCCGAAGAAGTCGAGGTAGAAGCTTTTGTAGTAAAATATATTCCTGATAAAATTTTCTTTCACGCAACAAAGTTAGCTAATTAGGTAACAAATTTCAAATTTTTTATGAAATTATTTTGTTAGCACTTTTTTTAATTGAATTGCCACCAACATTTCAGTTGACGCAAGTCCTTGCGTATATTTTTACCCCTAGGAGAATTCTTAATGCCAATACAATAGCCTGATAAAAGGTGTTTGGATCAAACAAAAAATACAATTAAATTTTTAATTTATTTATTGCACCTAAAGGTCCCGGGCAATGCTCTGAGTGGCAACTTACACAAGAGGAGATTACGGCATTGTAATTTTTTGAAAGGTCTTCTTTTGGAGAATGATAAAGAGCCTGTAAGTTGCTGATGTAATTACTCGCAAAACCTTCAAACGATTCCTTTTTTGTTTCTGAATCTGTTGGTAAGGCTGTATGGATCTTTAAAAATTCTTCGGGAAATTTTTCAGGCAAATTTCCTTGTTTAATTTTTTCTTTTAAACTTTGAGAGGAGCTCATCATGTCGCGCATCAGTATGGCCAATTCACTATCACCATTCGGATTTAGTGGTTTTTTTTCACAAGATGCCTCAGCTGTGGCGGCTTTTTCGCTGACCTGTTCTTCACTGTAGAATTGTTTTTCGCTGTTGGAACATTGAGCCAACAGCAAAACTGTAATTAATAAAACAGCAACTACAACAATTTTATTTTTTAAGAATAACACCATTTGCTTCAAAAGATATACTTATTTCTGGTTCTGTGATTTTTGCAATTTCTTCTTTTGTTTTTCCGCCATCTTCGGCATAATGTTGTAATTCAGCTACAGAGGTGGTATCGGTGAATGCAACACCTTCAATAAAAACAGTTTTTGTACCGGCATCTTTTGGTAAAAAGAATGCATAGTCTTTAAAACGAACTCTCATACTTTGGTTGTTCCCAATATTCATATTCATCCAGCAACCTTTTTTCTGACAGACATCTTCGATTGGACCGGTAATTTTTATTTTTAATGAATCTTTTCCTACCATTTGTGCAGCCAACTGATCAGCGGCAATTGCGCCATCCTTAGTGATACTGTCGCCAAAATATTGAAGTGTAGTATCAACTGCCGATAGTTCATTATTGTTTTCTGATTTATGATCAGAACATGCTGCGAAAAGCGTAATACCAAGGGTTGATAGGAATAGTAATTTTTTCATTTTTTATGTTTGTTTTTTTTAAATGTAGTACAAAGATAATTTTTTAACTTAAACAAGTTGAAAATTGAAGAAGCTTTTGGATGCATTTTTCAAATTTTCAAATCAACGCATTAATTTATATCTCCAAATTAATACAAGCCTGTTCCGAAACCATTTGTTCGGCTCGTTTTTTGGAAACATGCTGGGCAGTACCAACTGTTTCTTTTTCCACAATTAATTGAATTATAAATTGTTTATCAACTGCCGTCCCGGCTTCATTAACAACCTCGAAACGAAATTCTTTTTTTTCTTTTTGAACCCATTCAATAAATTTACTTTTAAAATCTATTTCTTTGGTTTCCACTTCATCCATATCAATATGCACATTAATAATGCGGGTAAGTATAAAGGTTTGAGCGGCATTATATCCTTTGTCGAGATAGATGGCGCCAATCAATGCTTCATACGCATCTCCACTGATAGAGCTTGGTTGAGAACTTTTAAAACGGTCGTTATTTACTTCTATAAATTTATTCAATCCTAAATTTTTAGCCACCTGATTGTGTTTTGCTCTACTCACCATCTTTGAGCGCATCTTGGTTAAAAAACCTTCATCTTTAAATGGGAATTTTTTAAAAAGATAATCTGCAACTACAGTTCCGATTATAGAATCGCCAAGGAACTCAAGACGTTCATTGCTGTCTTTCACTCCTTTTTTTATCATCTGAGCAGCAGAACTGTGCCGGAAAGCTAATTTATACAATGCGATATTGTCAACATAAAAGCCGAGAATGTTGCGCAATGATTCATGAAATGTTTTGTCGGGGGAAAAGTATATCCTTAAAGGTTTTGAGAAGAAGGCCAAGTAAAGTGAATGTTTTTAATAGGTAATATTTAATAGGTAATATTTAATAAGTTATATGTAATAGGAGATAACGTGAAAAGTGGCTCTACTATTTCTAATAGTTAGTACTTAAAATATTACCTATTAAATATTACTTATTAAATCCTTAAGCAATGTATTTCTTTACAATAACAGAGGCATTGTGACCACCAAATCCGAATGTATTGCTTAATGCGGCATTCACTATACGTTTTTGTGCTTTATGAAATGTAAAATTAAGTTTGTTATCTAATGCAGGATCATCATTAAAATGATTGATGGTAGGGGGTATGATATCATTTTGCACAGCTAAAACACAAGCAATGGCTTCAATAGCTCCGGCAGCACCTAATAAATGTCCGGTCATTGATTTTGTTGAACTGATATTTAATTTAAAAGCATGTTCTCCAAAAACTTTAAGTATGGCTTTTGTTTCTGCAACATCACCAAGTGGAGTAGATGTTCCATGAACATTCACATAATCGATCTGGTCTGCAGCCATACCCGCATCTTGCAAGGCATTTTGCATTACATTTATTGCGCCTAATCCTTCAGGATGTGGTGCTGTAATATGATTTGCATCAGCAGTTAAACCGCCTCCTGCAACTTCAGCATATATTTTGGCACCACGTTTTAAGGCATGTTCCAATTCTTCTAAAATTAAACAACCTGCACCTTCACCAAGTACAAAACCATCACGATCCACGTCAAATGGACGGGATGCTGTTTCCGGAGAATCATTTCGTGTAGAAAGCGCATGCATTGCATTAAAACCACCAACACCCGCTTCACAAACTGCCGCTTCGGAACCTCCTGCTACAATAATATCTGCTTTGCCTAATCTAATATATAATGCTGCGTCAATAATTGAATTGGTAGAGGATGCACATGCCGAAACAGTAGTAAAATTAGGTCCGCGCATACCAAACATAATGGAAATATGTCCTGAACAAATATCAGCAATCATTTTAGGAATAAAGAAAGGATTAAAACGAGGAGTCCCATCACCTTTGGCAAACGCTAGACATTCATCTTGAAACGTTTGCAAACCACCAATTCCAGTACCCCAAATAACGCCTGCTTTGTCAGGATCGAAAGCGTTTTCACCGTCCAGCCCGGCATCACGAACAGCTTGAATAGCTGAACATACACCATATTGAGAGAACGGATCCATTTTTCGGGCTTCTTTGCGGTCTAAATACTCTTCTACATTAAAGCCTTTTACTTCACATGCAAATCGTGTTTTAAATTTTGAAGCATCAAAACGAGTAATAGGCGCAGCTCCGCTAACACCCGCGATAAGATTGTTCCAATAATCTGTAAGATTATTACCAAGTGGTGTAATAGCACCAAGTCCTGTAACTACTACTCGTCTTGTTTTCATAAAATAAATCGTTTAGAATTATTTTGTATTTGCTTCAATGTAAGAAATAGCATCACCAACAGTGGCAATTTTTTCAGCCTGATCGTCTGGAATAGCAATATTAAATTCTTTTTCAAACTCCATTATCAATTC
>JAIOQD010000473.1 GCA_021413595.1 Bacteroidota bacterium
TGCTGCGCTGGTTGCTGAATATTTGTTTGAAGATCTAACTCGAATCCCAGTAGAGGTGGAATACGCTTCCGAGTTCCGTTACCGTAATCCGATAATTTATGAGGATGATGTGGTAATTGCTATTTCCCAGTCAGGCGAAACGGCCGATACGCTTGCTGCTATTGAACTTGCAAAATCAAAAGGTGCAACCATTATTGGCATTTGTAACGTGGTTGGTTCATCCATTGCACGTGCCACTCATGCAGGTTCTTATACCCATGCCGGACCTGAAATTGGTGTAGCGTCCACAAAAGCGTTTACTGCTCAAATAACAGTATTGGTTTTAATGGCATTGAGGGTTGCGTTTCTTAAGGGAACAATCTCCTCATCACGTTTCCACCAGTTGTTAAATGAATTGGAAGCTATTCCTTTAAAAGTTGAACGCGTTTTGAAAACAAACGATCAGATAAAATACATTGCTGATATTTATAAAAATTCTACCAATGCATTGTATCTTGGACGCGGGTATTCATTCCCGGTTGCACTAGAAGGAGCCTTGAAACTAAAAGAGATCTCTTATATTCATGCCGAGGGTTATCCTGCCGCTGAAATGAAACATGGACCAATTGCTTTGATCGATGAAGAAATGCCGGTTTTTGTAATTGCCACAAAAGGAGCATCTTACGAAAAAGTAGTAAGTAATATACAAGAAGTAAAGGCACGTAAAGGGAAAATTATTGCCATTGTTACTGAAGGTGATACCCAGGTAAAAGAAATGGCTGATTATACAATTGAAATTCCTGAAACGGATGAAATTTTAGTGCCTATGGTTTCGGTGGTGCCGTTGCAGTTATTATCTTATCATATTGCTGTAATGAGAGGTTGTAATGTTGATCAGCCAAGGAATTTGGCTAAATCTGTTACAGTAGAATAGAACTATTATATCAGTTAAAAAAACACCATAAAAAAAGACCTCATTAATCTGAGGTCTTTTTTTATGGTGTTTAAAGATTTCGCAGGGGCGCACTCTCTACCTCATCAATGTTACAATACCCTTATAAATATGTTTCCGCTTTTTAAAATCTGTGATCTTGATGGAATAAATATAAACATCTGCCTGAGCCATTACAGTCCCTCTGTTCGCTTTACCATCCCAAGGCTTGGTGATATCATCAGAACTGAAAATTAAATTCCCCCAACGATCAAAAATGGTCATTTCATAGATCCCTACAAAAGTTCCTTTACCGGAGAAAAAGTCGTTTATACCATCATCGTTAGGTGAAAAGGCATTTGGAATATAAAACATAAAGTCCGGCTCAATAATGATGGTTTGGTAAGCTGTATCAATACAATTGTATTGAGTGGAGGTGATCAATGTTATTGTGTAAGTGCTCGTGTCCTGATATGCATGAGGAGCAGGTTTAAAGGCAGATGAAGTGTCCCCATCACCAAAATTCCAATTCCAATAATAAGCTCCTGTAGATAGATCAGTAATTGAGATTATAGGATCTGTGATAGTTGTTACTTCCGGTTGTACCGTAAAATCAGCATTGGGATTGGGATACACAGTGATATAATTTGTTTTAGATAAGGTAGTAACACAGCCGCTATCTGAAGTAACTGTTAGTGCTACATTAAAAGAAACAGGGGAATAAACAGAATCATTGATATAACAATGAACCGGATCTATTAAATTACTTACAGGGCTGCCATCACCAACATTCCAGATCCAGTTGATATTACTACCTGTTGCAACAGATGATGAATCAATAAAACGAATACATAACCTTTCACAACCTGCTGTATCATTGGATGTAAAATCTACCTGCGGATTTGGGTTAACAATACTTGTTTTGGTGATTGAATCTATACAACCGAAATTAGAAGCGATCAATAATTGAACAGCATAAGAACCTGCATTCGCATATACATGAGAAGTGTTTTGATTGTTTAAAACAGGGCTACCATCACCAAAATTCCATGCCCAGGATTGTATGTTGTCTGTGCTTAGGATGCTTGATAGATCAGTGAATGAAATGCTACTACCTTTGCAAACGTTTACACTACTGAATTGCACCAAAGGTAAAGGATGTACTGCTACACTTTTTGTTATGGTGTCTTTACAACTGTTATTAGTTGTTACAATCAATGTAACCGTATAGCTTCCCGGATTTGTATAGATATGACTTGGATTTGGGTTTCCATTTGGTGATGTTCCATCACCAAAATTCCAGGATCGGTTTGCAATAGTTCCGCTTGTAACAGTTGACAGATCATTAAAATTCATTACCTCATTTAAACAAACATTGGTAAAACTAAAATTTGCAACAGGCATAGGAAATACCGTAATGGAATCACTTAAGGTATCCGGACAAGCAAGGTTGGAGGAGTATGTGGTTAAAGTAACCTGGTAAGTCCCTGGAGTAGCATATAAATGATGTGGGCTCCAAAGGTTTGTATTCAAAAGGGAACCATCCCCAAAATCCCAGGACCAGCTTGCCGTACTGCCCATGGTAGGACTAAGGGTTGTATTTGTAAATACCGCTGAATCCAATAAACAGATGTCACTGAAGGTAAAAGCAGAAACGGGTGCATCAAATGCTTTTACAGAATAGGTTTCCGCATCTGTGCATACATTAGCTGTGGTTGTTACCAGTGTTACACTGTATGTGCCTTGATTGGAATAGTAATGAGCTGGATTGATCGAGTTGCTGTTAGGACTGCCATCACCAAAAGCCCATAAATAGCCGGTAATAGAAGTAGAGTTGTGAACAGTAGAGGTATTGGTAAAATACATGGTATCGCCAAGACAAACATTACTATAGGTGAAAGCTGCCACAGGATTGTAATACACCTGTACCGATTTTGTAATGGTATCTCCACAGCCAAAATTATTGTGTACAATTAAGGTAACGTTATAGTTTCCTGCATTGGCATATAAATGAGAAGGATTTTGTGCGGTATTTAAAGGACTTGCATCACCAAAGTTCCATGATCGACTACTGATGGTACCCGCAGAGGTGCTGGAACTATCTGTAAATTGTGTTGCTGTATTATTACAAACAGTGGTATTGCCAAATTTTGCAACCGGATCGGGGTTTCGGGTGATGATAACACTAAGCGTATCTAAACAGGAATCAATATCCACAACAGTAGCTATATAAGTGCCGGCAGATAAGCCGGTTGCCAGTTGTGAGTTTTGGATAGGGTTCGTGTTCCATGAATAAGAGTAAGGTTCTGTACCGCCCGAAGCATGAACCATTGCGGAGCCATTGAAACTATTCAGGCAGCTTTCTTTAACAATAGCTCCTTGTGTAAGTGATAGTGGCAGTGTTTGAACTACGACTACACTGTCTTGTTTAGATTGGCAAAAGGCATCGTTTACTGTATAGGTATAGGTTCCTGATGTAAGCCCTGTAATGGCTGCCATTGTTTGCCCACCGGGTTGCCATAAATAAGTATAAGGAGTGCTCCCCCCCACCGGGTAAATAGTTGCCGTTCCAAGTTTACAAGAAGCATTTGTGGATGCTGAGGTGGACGTTAGTTGTGGAGGCGCAGGGCAGGTAGGTCCTAAGTTGGTAACGAATGATTTTCCACAGGCTAAAAGGTCTCCGTTGCTAGCCAAAATAATATCATAAACAATATTCGGGGCAGGTATAGAATAAAGATAGTTAAGAGACATATCATACTTTTCGATAGTACTCATTGTGCCAACATAAATATTTCCGCAATAATCAAAAGCAACTCCGCTACAGTTGTTTGCTGCTCCATTTGCCACCGGAACACTGTTCACAAAAGTGAGGGTGTTTTTAAGGAACCTACGCAAATTAAGCCCGTCATATACATACAAATATGGACCGCTGATAGTAATTGCATTATAACCACTCGCATAACTGCGCACATTATTATACCCCGAAATACAAAAATCGGGGGTGGTAACCAAGGATGTTGCCGGTGTAAAATTCGCATTGGTTTTACGCAAAATACAAGGCGATGCGCCATGATGTAAGGAGTAAATATCACCGTTGCAGTCGGTTGCAATAGCCCATGTATCAGAGGGATAGCTAACTGTATTTGTAAAAGCACCATTTGTTGTGTCAATATTTGTAAGGCTACTAGAACCAAAATTTCCTCCCATAGCCAGAATCGTTTTAGATCGGTTAAAGCTAAGACGCCAGTTTTCAGCGCCTTCGGTAATTGAAAAAATTACAGCTCCAGCAGGAGTCAGTTTTGATACTTTTCCGGTAATTCCGTCAGTAAAATAAGTACTCCCAGAATTAGAAACAGCAATATCACCATAATAAGTGCAAGAATAATCGTGTGACCATTGCAACACCCCTGTAGAATTATATTTTTGAACCTGATAACTCCCGCTACCTGTTGTTCCGCCATTTACAAAAACATTGCCAAGAGAATCCTCCTGTATATCACATGCAATATTCGCAGCTGGCAAGGCCGGATTTATTATCCACGGATCTATCACCAAATCTTCAGAAAGAGAAAGTGTTGTGTTTTTAAAGCCAATTTCAACCTTATTTCCAGTTAAAATATAATTAATAGGAATTTCAGTACTCTTACCTAAAACAATAGGAGCTTTATCAATAAGTTTCCCAAACATTGTTACAATATGCAGATCGCCTTTATTATCCAAATAAAGATCTTTCGTGCCTTCCGTTTGATAGGCAATGGCCGGTATTTTAAATCCAGCATGAACAATAAACTGGTATTTGATTCCACCCGTTTCTGGAAGTTCAAATTCGGCATCTACACCTTCATAAATATTTACATAAGAAAGTTTTTTGTAAGCAGAAACATGATCGTATTGACTATTGTCATTAAATTTCCCATAAGTATAGTAGTTATTTACTTTCTCCTTTGCAGATACCTGCATAGAAGCAGCTGTATTTAGCCATTTTATATTCACAACTACCCATTTTGTAAAAGGATCCTTTTCATGGTCATCACCTTCTTCTTTTTCTTCATTTATTTTTTCTGTTTCAGAAAACAGGAAAGTAATACCGGTACTTGTAAAATAGGCTTTAAACTCAGGATTAGTTACAGCATATAAAATGGGTGCTGCTAAACTGATTTTCTTATCTTCCAGACTTTTTTTAAATTGACCCCGCTCTTCAATAAATACTTTATTTTCAAAAGGACGTGTTAGAAACTTTCTGTTTCCATGAGATGCTGTTGTTTGCGAGAACAAAGAAGTCCCTACCTGGCATACCATCATTCCAATGACTAAACTCATCCACAATAGGTTTTTTTTACGCCACTGCTTACTTAACGGTTTCATGCAGATTTTTTCTTTTGTATTTTTCATTTATCCTTTTTTGGGTTTTTTAGAACTCCATAATTTCCCTCTTTCTTTGTTGTCCTAGCCCTTGAGGAAGGAGCGAGGATTACTAAGCAGAGAGCCTTCATCTAAGCAATGTAACAATCCCTTTATAGCTGTGCTTCCCTTTTTTATAATCAACAATATTGATTGAATATATATACACATCCACTTCTGCGATTACTG
>JAIOQD010000474.1 GCA_021413595.1 Bacteroidota bacterium
TCACTGATAGCAGTATTTGATAAAAGTGAAGATACTATGCCCAAACAAGCTCCTGTGAAAGCAACAAATGGTTATCTGTATAAAAGGGATGAGTCAATTCCAATAAACACAGTTGCTTTGGAAAACAATAATAAATTTTACGTGGATTGGGAAGGCGGACAAAAAACAGGTTTCTTTTTAGACCAACGCGAAAACCGTGAACTACTTGGGAGTTATTCAAAAGATAAAGTAGTTTTGAATACATTCTGTTATACCGGTGGATTCTCTGTGTATGCCGCCAATTCAGGTGCTAAAGAAGTTCACTCCACAGATATTTCAAAAAAAGCGATTGAACTTACCGATAGAAATATTGAATTAAATAATATCCAAAATCATCAATCATTTGCTGTTGACACTTTTGAGTTTTTAAAACACAAAGAAAACACGTACGACATTATAGTACTTGATCCTCCTGCATTTGCAAAACATCAAAATGTAAAACACAATGCCATCATGGGTTACAAACGTTTAAACTATGAAGCCATCAAACAAATTAAGCCGGGCGGATTATTATTTACTTTTTCCTGCTCGCAGGTAGTTGATAAAAATACATTCAATAGTACCGTAATGGCAGCAGCAATTGAGGCAGGAAGGAATGTACGCATATTACATCATCTTTCTCAACCACCTGATCATTGTGTAAATATTTTTCATCCGGAAGGTGAATATTTAAAAGGCTTGGTAGTGCATGTTGAATAAGGCCCTACCCGACCTCCCCGAAGGGGAGGAGGTTAACCAATATGTCTAGAGGGCCTCCCCTTTCGGGAATGTTAGGAAAGGCTCAGAAACAATTATAATATGTCTAAACAAAACAAAAAACATACCCCTCATATAAAGCAAAAAAATGAGGCTCAAAAAGTGATGTCGCCCATTAAATATGGATGGGCTCTTGTTATTGCTGTTATTGCTTTTTTATTATACTCCAATACCATTGGACATGACTATGCTTTGGATGATTCAGGAGCAATAACGGGCAATCGTTATGTTCAGGAGGGCTTTCAGGGTATTTTTAAATTATTAAAAGTTGAGTTCTGGCATTTTGCAAATGTACATTTAGGTTATTATCGTCCCTTAGCACTCATCACTTTTGCGATAGAGCATCAGTTTTTTCACGGAAATCCACACATCAGCCATTTTGTAAATTGTTTGATCTTTGCTTTTTCCGGATTCATGCTTTTTATAGTTTTGAATAAAATATTTAATGCCTACAACCCACTATTTCCCTTCTTCATCGCTTTGCTATTTGTAGCACATCCTATTCACACCGAAATAGTGGCTAACATCAAAGGCCGGGATGAATTGTTGAGTTTTTTCAATGTGATGCTTATGCTTTGGTTTGCATTGAAATTTACAGATACAAAAAAAGTATTTTACCTGATACTAAGTTTATTATTCTGTTATTTTGGAATGTTATCGAAGGAAACCGCACTTACCGGGGTTATGCTTCTGCCTGTTTTTTTATTTTATTATAAGGATTATAAGATCCTAGAATGTTTGAAAAAAAGTATTCCGTTTGCGCTTGTAGTGATCCTATTTTTTATTCAAAAAAAATATTTATTAGGAACATTGAGTGGTATTATTCCATCTGATATTATCAATTATCCATATACTCAAAGTAATATAAAGTTACCTACTACCTTTATGTTATTTGCTTTTTGCCTTCGACTTTTGATTGTACCTCATCCATTGCGATACGACTACTCATTCAACCAGATACCGGCTGTACACATGAGTAATATATGGGCATTATTTGGTATTGCTTTATTTATTGCAGGTGCCGTTTTCGCTTTTAAACAAACATTAAAAAAAACTACCTGGGGTTTTGCTTTTAGTTTATTTTACATTACTCTCATACCAGCTTTGGCTTTTACCATTTTACGTGGAGGTATTTTTGCAGAACGTTTTTTATTTTTTCCTTCCCTCGGATTCTGTATTGCTTTAGTATATGGAGTAGGACTGCTACTGAAAACGGAAGTCTTGGGCTCAGATTCAACCATTGCTTGGTTGAGATCCAATGCTAAATTTGTTCTTATTCTAACTGTCCCATTTATTTTATATTCTATTAAAACGGTGAGCCGAAATACGGCATGGAAAGACAATTTTACCTTGTTTAGCAAAGATGTGAAAACAGGTAAGAATAGCGCACAAAATCAAAATCATTTTGGAAACCAATATATTTACCTTGCTTCTATTGAAAAGGATTCCTTAAAAAAACAACAATATGTAACTACTGCAATTGATGCATTACGACAATCATTGGCTACCCATCCTAAATTTGGGGAGAGTTATTACCTGATAGGACTTGCTTATCAGATTATTATTCCGAATAGCGATTCGGCAATTTATTATTACAATAAAGCCATAGAAACTGCACCTGGCCATGCCGACAGCTATTACCATTTAGGAATAGTTTACCAAAATCTTGGTAAAAATAATGTGGCTTCGTATTTCTATAACGAAGCTATTAAATACAATCCTCTACTTGGAACCTAAAAAAGCTGCTGCTGATCTTAAAGCTGTGGGTATAGATGTATTTATAAACCCATTAACCTCCATGGTTGATACTACCACTTCCAATAAAGATACAAGGTATTATTTCGAACTGGGAAATTATCATGCTTCACAAGGTGATTATAGCCAGGCAGCTAAACATTTTATAAAATCCATAGAATTGGATCCTAATAACGAACAACCCTACATCAATTTGGCGAATTGTTACGGTATGCTCAAACAATATGATAAAGCGCTCGCTATATCCAATCAATTGCTTGTCAAAAACCCTAAAAATACCTTCGCTTTAAAAAATATAGCAGTAGTCTATAATATATTGGGGGATGCGAAAAAATCGGAGGAATATTTACAAAGGATTAGAGAAATAGAAGGGAAATGATCAATTTGTCAATTTGACAATTTGACAACGTAACAATGTTCAATACCCCCATTTTCATTTATTCCACACTCTCTTGTGAAAGCGAATTAAAGGGAAAAGACTCGGGATTATAGGAAAACGCTTCTTATGCAATAACCTGCTCCAATACTTCAAGCGATTTTATTTCCCCAAATGATGTGATGTGCAATTGATAAAATTTGATCAGAGATTGTAATAATTGTCTGCGTTGATATTTATCAATCTCTAATTGATGAATAGTGCCATACTCACCATTTATTAATTGGTTAAGCAATTTGCTTTGTACCGGGTTCAAGTAATTTGGATGATTAGGCAAAAAACCCACAAAACGCCCTTCCAACAGATCAAAAAGCGGAGTGCTGGCGGTACACTGACCTTCAGGGAAAAAGCCCAAATAACGGCTTAATTGAACCATAAAAAAAACATGAAAATTAGAACAGTTGTGATGATTCAGATCAAGCAACTGCAATGAATTTTTCAGGAACTCAAATAAATTTTCATCGGAATGCTGCTCCTTTATAGCTTTGTATAAAACCTCATTTAAAAAAAGCGCAATTGAACTTTTGATGATATTATAGGGAATATCATTGTATGGATAATGAATATTTATTTCAGAAATACGCTGTAGTTTGGCCTTATCAGTGTTTGATACTACCATATCAACCAATGTTAATGGCTGAAAAACAGGGGCTTTGAACTTAGATTTTTTACCTCTTACACCATTAACAATATATGATTGAACACCAAAATCGGGGGTAATGATCTTTACTATTAAGCTTGTTTCGGAAAATTTAGTAGTATGAAGTATTATACCGTTTGTTTTTTCAAGTTTCAAGTTTCCAGTTTTTTAGTTTTAAGTTGATTACTAAATTTCAAGTTTCAAGTTAATATTTTATAAGCAGGACTTGAAACTTTTTAACTAGAAACTTTAAATTAATTTTTTTAGTTCACAAATAAAATTTTTGTCACTATTTTTTTTGTCCCATCTTCGTTTGTACAAAACACCATGTAAACACCTGTATTAACACGTTCTCCATTAAAATTTTTACCATACCATATCGCCTGTCCACCTTCTGAAATTGTTTCGTACACTATGGTTCCACTTATGTCGGTAATTTTCAAGGTAGAATTTGCCACTAGGCCTTTTATCGCAATAGGCCCTTCATACCCATGCTTTACAGGGTTGGGAAATGAATACACATCGGTATAAAATTCAAACCCTTCGGTTGCAGTACCTCTGAATGAGACCAACCCTTTTGTGGTTCCAAAAAACACCTCACCTGTTTTGTGATTAATTGCAATACTTTTTACATCATTACTAAATAAGGGGCTGTTGCTTTCATCAAAATGATAGATTTGTTTTGTACCATCGGCCGACATCAAAAACACACCTGAATTAACGGTAGCAATCCATTTACGATTAGCATCATCTATGGCAATGGATTGAATAAGTTCTGTTTCAAGTAATATTTGAACATGACCATCCTGTTCAATTAATATTTGCTGTGCATCAAAATTTTCTCCTGAAAATACTGCTGAAGGGGAATAAAAAACTGCAATTCCTTTATCTGTACCTACCCAAATCTCTCCATCCAAATCTTCCGCCAGGCAAAAAACATTTGTACTCGGTAAAGATCCGTTTCCAAGAGCAGTAGATAATTTTTTTGTATTCGAAGCGTTTGGAACAGTTGCGGCTCCATTGTAAACCATTAGTCCTCCACCACGCGTTATCACTACCCATTTTTGATCCGTTTTATCCACCAATATTTGACCCAAATCGGGATTATTACCTAATATTGGAGAAAAATTCAATGCTAACCAACTTTCATCGTTTTTTTTAACAGAAATTGAGGAGGGAATACCTGAATTAGAAACCCATAAATTATTTACCGCATCCATTGCTATTCCTGATGTCCATATAGGTGTATACCCGGGTATATTTTGAAGTGTTTGCAAAGAACTGTTATATTGGTTATATTTTTTAACGGGTACGCCTTCATAAAATTCAATTACCCCAACCGACCCGGTTGTTGCATATACCCTCTTTGAATTATTAGGGTCAACCAATACATTTTTAATATCAAATACGGTATCTAAATTCACAACTGAAGGATGATTCCCTTTTGTATTGGTCCAACTTGTTCCATTATAAAAATAGATCCCATCTGAATAATACCCATCTCCTCCCCCACCTGGTGCTACTGCTAAATTATCATCCTTCACACTCATGGCCACAACATTCGCACTGGTTGGACCATCAGGATACCTGTAATCAAAAGCATTTCCAGCTTTAAGGGAAACTAATCCATATTGGCTGTCTGCGATCCATAAAATGCCGCTGTTATCTAAAACAGCCTGTTTCGCATTAACATAATCACCGGAATTCGGAAAAAAATAAGTGGTATAACTGGCGGTAAGAGATAAATTTATATCGTATTTTGAAATTGTATTATTGAAAACAACTACCAACTGATCATTATAAGATTTTATAGTATTTACAATATACCCATTACCTCCAAAATAATTCCAGTTGAGGTTATCATAAACAAACATCGTATCCTTTTGGTTTAGTCCATTTGTTAAAACCGCTGAGTAATTGGTATATATTTTACCGTTAAATTCTGTGATGGTATTATAAACACCGGCAGGCAACCCACTCATTAACGACCAAGAGGAGTAGTTTGCTAAATTAGGATTATTTTGCAAGGCCCTGTATATCCCCTGATCAGTGGCAACATAAAAATAAGTTCCATCCGAAGTAATATCCCTCACATTTATTGCACTTCCATTAGGTCCGATATAATAGGTATCACTTACTTCCACTTTATTCATATCAATAACTACAATACCAAAACCACAGGATAAATAAGCATACTGATTGATAAAATAAATATTGTTAATGGATTTATTCCCAAGGATGGCTTTACGCTTTATATCCGCAAGATTAATAATGCTGCCATTATCAATAATATCAATGTTTGAATTTTTGTAAGCAATAAGCAATTTATTGCTGAATTTATTAAAATTAAGAACAGTTGCTTCCACATCAGCCAAACCATTCACTTTCGATAGGCGCTCTACTGAATTATCATCTTTGTTATACTTAAATAGCCCACTTACAGTAGCGCAATAAACCATGCTGCCACCTTCAGCCACAGAAACTGAGTTTTTGTATGATAAATAATCTTTCCATTGTCCAATACCAGCGTTTTGAGCAACCAAAAATTCAGCAAATAATAAGATTATAAAAAATAAAAAACTTTTCTTCATGCTTAAAATAATGTTGATTTGCGTAATTCAAACATAAAAGTACTGATTTTATTGTATTGGATCAGTAATTTGATAATGTTCGATCTTGAGATCATAAATACAATCTTTCAGTATCAAATCAACACATTTTCAAATTAACACATTTATTTTACCTTATCTTTGCAAAAATAAATGACTTCGTAGCTCAACTGGATAGAGTG
>JAIOQD010000475.1 GCA_021413595.1 Bacteroidota bacterium
TTTTTGAAATGAAATAGTGTTTTTAAAATTCGTTAAATGGTTTCGTTTTCAGACTTCATACCAGATTTTTTTGAATTATCAACAATATGGAATAGTTGAAAAAAATAATTGCTCCTGTTTTCAAAAACAAAATACATGGCACATTTATTTACATCATATACATTATCTATTTATTTCAGGAATTAGATAAATCATTATTTTTGCGGTATGAAAGATATAGGAATAATAGATACCACTATATATATAGGTGACTTTGCAATTCATCAACCGGTTACTGTTTTAACAGATTATATAATTACGGTTTTATGTTTTTGTTTTTTTTTGCAACTCAATCGCCCTTCTTTTAAGGATGAGACCACTATTAATTGGAAACGATTTTTTTTGATTTTGGGTTTCGCATCATTTTTTGGAGGTAGTTCTCATGGCTTTTTTTCGGTTCACGAAGGACTTGGGTATAAATTATTTTGGCTGCCAATGCAAGCATTAAATGTTTTTGCGGTTTACCAAGCACAAAAGGCCACATTGTATTCCGCATTAAAAGATTCCGGAAATAAATACTACTGGAACCTGAGCTATCATATACAATTAATATTGTTTTTTGTTTCTGTTTTTTTGTTTCAAAATTTTGTGGTTGTTATAATTAACTCTGTAATAGGATTAATCCCTATCATGATCATTCATTTTATTGATTCAAAAAAAGCAAAGGCAAGTAGTTGGATTGCTTATGGAATTGCGGTTTTGTTTTTAACAGCATTTGTAAACGCAAGTAAATTTTCAATTCATGCATACTTTAATTATATGGATTTTGCTCATATACTTATAATGATAAATTTGTCACTCATGTTTATTGGAATAAAAAAAAAGGCTATATCTTCAATTCTAACAAATTGATAAAAAACAAATATTCAAATGGAAGAATATATAAATCTCTTTTATTGAGAGAACATATTTTATTCCGGATAAAAATTCTAAACACATACATTACGTTGTTTATATAGTATTTATTCTAAACATTATATCTTTTAGTCTCATTAAAAATTAGAGAAATCGATATTCTTTTTTCCTTTAAACTCGTTTATTATCAATAATAATTGCAAATTTGTAGCCTTAAATTCCTATTGTTCGATAAAATACATTGAATTGGAGCTTAAAAGCAGATTTTATAAAATTCTTTAAATTCAATAAAAAATAGATACACTATGAGTAACAATATCACCAATTACATCGAAACACACAAAGATCGTTTTATAAATGAACTGTTTGACCTTTTAAGAATTCCTTCGGTAAGTGCTGATCCAAATTTCAAAAATGATGTATTTAAGACTGCCGATGCTGTTAAAGAAAAAATAATTGCAGCAGGAGCAGATAAGGTTGAAATATGCCCTACAGCCGGCTACCCAATTGTTTACGGAGAAAAAATAATAGATGCTAAACTTCCAACTGTATTGGTTTATGGGCATTACGATGTTCAGCCTGCCGACCCTATTGACTTGTGGGATTCAGGACCATTTGAGCCTGTTATTAAAGATGGTAAAATTTATGCACGTGGCGCTTGTGATGATAAAGGACAAATGTACATGCACGTGAAAGCCTTTGAATTAATGATGCAAACTAATTCATTACCATGCAACATTAAATTTATGATAGAAGGGGAAGAAGAAGTTGGATCCGATAATCTTGCTGAGTTTGTAAAACAGAACAAAGGAAAATTAAAAGCGGATGTTATATTGATTTCCGATACCGGAATTATTGCAAACGATATACCCTCTATTACAGTTGGATTGCGTGGTTTAAGTTATATTGAAGTGGAAGTAACAGGGCCTAATCGTGACCTTCATTCGGGGTTGTATGGCGGTGCGGTTGCAAATCCGATCAATATTTTATGTGAAATGATTGCGAAGATGAAAGATGATAAAAACCATATTTCCATACCCGGTTTTTATGATGATGTAGAAGTTTTGAGTGCTGAAGAGCGTGCTGAAATGGCAAAAGCTCCTTTTAGTATAGATGAATATAAAAAAGCGTTGGACCTATCCGATATACATGGTGAAGATGGATATACAACAAATGAGCGGAATTCCATCCGTCCTACTTTGGATGTAAATGGTATTTGGGGCGGTTATACGGGCGAAGGGGCAAAAACAGTTATTGCTTCAAAAGCGTATGCGAAAATTTCAATGCGCTTGGTGCCCCATCAAAACAGCACTAAAATTACCGAACTTTTTAAAAAATATTTTGAGAGCATTGCACCAAAATCAGTTAAAGTAAAAGTAAGACCTCATCATGGTGGCGAGCCTGTTGTTACACCAAGCAATTCAGTTGCCTATAAAGCAGCAAGTAAAGCTATGGAAGCTACTTTTGGAAAGAAACCTATTCCTGTTCGTAGCGGTGGGAGCATTCCAATTGTTGCTATGTTCAAATCAGAGTTAGGCCTGGATTCAGTATTAATGGGTTTTGGTTTAGATTCCGATGCGATCCATTCACCTAACGAACATTTTGGTGTATTTAACTATTTAAAAGGTATTGAGACCATTCCATATTTCTACAAATTTTATGCCGAAGGGTGTCTTGCACCTGTTGTTTTAACCAAAGGACAAGAAGTACAATAATAGATGAGTACCTTACGTTGATACAAAATGATAAAGAAAATAATAAGCAAAATAAACTCTTTCACATTCCTTAATCTGAATTTTATATCAGAAGCTGCAAAAAAAATGAGGATAGGCTTGGGTCTGTTTTGTTGTGTAACATTCTTTTCCTGCGTAGATTTTAAAGAAGTTACCTTTAGCGGAATCGACAATGTC
Source organism: Bacteroidota bacterium (assembly GCA_021413595.1). Classification (GTDB taxonomy): domain Bacteria; phylum Bacteroidota; class Bacteroidia; order 2-12-FULL-35-15; family 2-12-FULL-35-15; genus 2-12-FULL-35-15. The sequence continues at coordinate 2,805 of JAIOQD010000475.1, forward strand.
AAGATTACAAGCCTTTCACAAAGCGGTGTTGAAGCCTTAATCACTGTTCGTATCAAGAACCCTAATAGTGTTTCCTTTACTGTTTATAAATCAGAAGTAGATGTTACAATCAGTGGGATTGATGCGGGAAAGGCGAATTTGACAAACAATGTAAGGATAAAAGCTAAATCGGAACAACCCTATACTTTTAAAGTGAAATCCGATTTTTCTAAATTAAGCTTAGCAGATATGCCTAAAATAATAGCAATGGGCTTGAGCAAAAGTGTGAAAATAGGACTGAAGGGTAATTTAAAAGGAGGAAAACTGTTGGTAAAAAGGAGTTATCCCATTGATATGACACAAAGCGTCCCTTTAAATGGATTTTGATCAGTCTTAATAATTCAGTAATCCGTAAGTTGTAACCTGTTGATAAACAATTTGTTGTCGTGTTCGTTTGGTGCCATCTTTACTAAAAGTTATATTTAATTGATAAAAAACTTGCTTTAGCTTTAAAAAGTACTATCTTTGCCTCGTAAATTAAATTAGTGATCAACCTAAAAAGAATAAATGATTGGTTTCATTTGTTCTCAAAACCGCTAAAAATGACTGAAGTACTCCACCCATATAGCAATTTTCGCTATAACTCTCATCAAAAATTAGCATTTAGTTTGATAAATTCAAAGGTGAATTGCCTGTGTTATTCATCTCTGTAAAATTAATTGTCAAAAAAATTACAATTTAACTAACCATAATTAAAAAGGAAACGAATGAAAAAAAACTTTTACTTTATTGGTCTTTTTGTTGTTGCGAGTACAATGCTTACCTTGAATTCTTGTAAAAAAGATATTTCTCCTGATGCAGAGGTATCGTATGACGAAATTCTAAAGTCAGGTGGTGAATTTGAACCGTTTGCTAATCAAAAAATTCTTACCAATGTTAGTTCAACTTCAATACCGGTTGATAGTGGTAATTGGAATTGTACTAATAGTACATGGAGTGTTACACAAGGGAATTTAGATTTTCCATTGTATGATCCAAATGTATCAGTTGTATATCCTGGAAGTTTATTACAAGGTTCTTCCTTAAACAGTTCTACACCAGATGTAATAGCTGTAAAACGCGGTGGTGGTATTGTTTCTATTGATATCATCAATGGGTCGGGTTCTGTTGCAGTTACTTTACCAGAGATCAGAAAAAGTACTGTTACTCAAGCATTGAACGATATTATTTATAACAATAATAAAGTAATGCCTGCCCGTTTCACTTTCCAACACGAAAGTGTTAAATCAAAAGGTGAATTAGCATTGTCAATGGGATTAAGTGCTGATGCTTGGGGAGTTTCAATTGCTTCAAATCTTGGTTTTACTAATTCTGATAATACAAATCATTATGTAGTTGCTTTAAAACAATCGTTTTATACAATGAGTTATGATATCCCTTATAACTATGGAGATATATTTGCTTCTACTGTTAAACCAATGGATCTTGCAAAATACGTTTCTCCGGGCAATCCAGCTTGCTATGTATCTGACGTAACGTATGGAAGAGTGTATTACTTATTAATTGAATCTACTTCTTCGAACCTCGAAATATCCGCAGCTATTTCTGCAACTTATAGCAGTACAAGTGGTACTGTAGATGCAAGTTATTTGTCAGCTCTTGATAATTTAAATGTAAAAGTAATGGCACTTGGTGGCGAAACAGTAAGTACTTTCTCTAGTATTGAAGCTGCTGAACTTACTTCATTAACATATATGCTTGGGCAATCTGCTGATATCCAAACAGGCGTTCCACTTTCTTATGTTGTTAGAACAGTTTATAGTAATAAATTGGTTAAAAATAAACTTAATTTGGAATACACTGTTAACGACTGTCAGCTTGTACCATAGTTAACAATAAAGGATTAAAAGTGTTAATCGTTTCTAGTTCTAAACTAGGAACGATTTTTTATTTTATCAGTAGCCATACTTTCTTCTTTTCTTCATAAAAACATGCTTTTTTCTTCCTTATTTGTTTGAATTACTTTATTTTTGTTCTATTATTAATTTAAAAACTTTTTACAATGATAATTGAAAACAACACAGTAGTTTCTGTAAATTACCTTTTGGCAAACAAAGGTACAGGAGAGCAAATTGAGCAAACTAGCAAAGAACATCCCTTTGTATTTATATTTGGTGTAGGAGGACTTTTAGAGGATTTTGAGACCAATTTACGCAGCAAAAAAGTTGGTGATACATTCGATTTTTTTATTGAGCACACACGTGGTTATGGAGTGAGAGATGAGCAACATATTGTAAT
>JAIOQD010000156.1 GCA_021413595.1 Bacteroidota bacterium
TAAACAACAAACTTGTTGGTGAACTTAAAGAAATTGCTAAAAGCTTAAATCTCCCTAAGTATGAAGCGTTAAAAAAACAAGAGCTCATTTACAATATCCTCGATCATCAAGCAATAAACCCTCCTCCTGCCACACCGCAAAAAAGCACTGAAAAAAACACTGAAGAGCACAAAACATTGCGTCCGCGCAAAGTGCGTTTAGATAACATAGATACAGAATCAAAAACAAAAGAAACGGCATCTCCTTCTTTTTTTCATGATGAAGAATTTACGTCTGGAAATCATAAACCAGAGCAAGTAATTGTGAATAAAGAAATTACTCCTGAAATAGTATCAAATGTCATTGAAACCCAAGCAACAGAGAATTTTGTACATCAGGAGCCTGAAAATGTGACAGAACACAGTATTGAACATGTAACGGAACATACGAATGAAAATCCGAGTGTTGAACGCAGGGATAATCAAAATCGAGGTCGTTTCAATCAACGTCAGCAGGAGCTTTATAATTTTGATGGCATTGTTGTAAGTGAAGGTGTATTGGAAACAATGCCGGATGGTTACGGTTTTTTACGCTCTTCGGATTATAATTATTTGACTTCTCCCGATGATATTTATGTATCACAATCACAAATAAAATTATTTGGCTTAAAAACCGGTGATACTGTTCGCGGAAGTATTCGTCCTCCAAAGGAAGGCGAAAAATATTTCCCTTTAATAAAGGTGGAAAAAATTAACGGACGTGAGCCGGCTTTTGTTCGTGACCGTGTGCCATTTGATTACTTAACTCCTCTTTTTCCTTACGAGAAATTTAATTTAACAGGTCACCCTCAACAAAATTTATCATCACGTATTGTTGATTTGATCACTCCGATAGGTAAAGGGCAACGTGCATTAATTGTTGCTCAACCAAAAACAGGTAAAACCGTTTTACTAAAGGATATCGCCAATGCAATTGCAGCTAATCATCCCGAAACGTATTTAATTATTTTATTGATAGATGAGCGTCCGGAAGAGGTTACAGACATGGCGCGCAGTGTAAAGGCTGAGGTGATCGCTTCTACATTTGATGAACCTGCTGACCGTCACGTAAAGATCGCAAATATTGTTTTGGAAAAAGCAAAGCGAATGGTAGAATGTGGACATGATGTTTGTATTCTATTAGATTCGATCACACGTTTAGCAAGAGCTTACAATACAGTACAACCTGCATCAGGTAAGGTGTTGAGTGGAGGTGTGGATGCTAATGCTTTACATAAACCAAAACGTTTTTTCGGTGCAGCCCGTAAAATTTACTGCGTAAACATTTGTCGGATATGAATCCTGTAGAGGCAATGGAATTTATGAGAGACAGAATTAAAAACACGCATACCAATGAAGAGTTTTTAATTTCAATGAACGGGTAGTTTTAATTTAATAATTTAACAATTTTGCAATAGGCAATGAATATTGTGCTGATGCATAATTTGATCAGTCGCAATTCTCTATAAGCTCGAAAGGACTGTGCGATTGGTCATTTCGAGCTTGTCGAGAAAATTGTGTGCTGGCATTTCAACTTCAATTTTCGTTGTAAATAGTATGATGTATTTTAACTTTTATAAAGTTTAATAATGAAAATAAATTTAGGCATTAAATTAGGAATAGGAGCTGGGATAATTAATAGCATTGCCTGGTATGTTATTGCGAATTCACTTGGCTATTATTCCTTTGCAGTAGAGCAATACCGCTATTACGCCACCTTATTGCTTTTGTTATTTGGTATTACAATTTCTATTTATTTGGAGCGTAAAAATAAAGGTGGTTTTATTGATTTTAAAGCTGCCGCTAAATGCGGTGTTCTATTTAGTGTCGCACTCTCTTTGATTTTAGCTGCGTTCAGCTATATCTATTATAAATTCATAATTCCGGATGCCGTTGATTATTTTGTAAGTGAAGCAAGGAAATCAATGATTGAGGGAAAAATGACAGAAGAAAATATTACTAAAAGTTTAGAAACAGTGATTAGCTATTTTGGTTTCTTTCGTATGTTTATGTCAACCTTAATATTGGGCGTGATATTATCTCTTATTGCAGGCGGGCTACTTCGCAAAAAAAATCCGCAGCCTTTTAGTGGAAATTAAATACGAGGTTGTAATTTTTTTATTGAATTAGGAAATAGCTTATAATCGTTTTAACTGAACTCAGGCTAAATTGTGCGAACGTTCTTCTCTGAAGAAGCCTGTCGAAGTATATGGGCTGACCCACGCACGCCCTTCGACAAGCTCTGGGCGACCGCACATGTTGTAATATCAAGCACTTGTGTTTATTTCTTTATTGCCTAATTCAATTTTTTTATTCAGAAAGCAAGGCTGCGTTAGCAGCTATTTTCTTTTGAAACTTCTCTTGTTCCGGTGTTAAAACTAATTTTTTATTTTCAGCTACATCAAGCTTTACCAGTTTCCTTAGTCGAGTGATACTTTTGGGAAGTGTGGTTAATTTGTTGTGATTTAAATTTAGTTCTGTTAGATTACTAAGTTGAGCTATGATTTCAGGTAAAACGGTCAATTGATTGTTCTTCAAATCAAGCGTAGTAAGTTTTCTAAGCTTGCCAAGACTTTCGGGGAGGGTGGTGAATTTGTTATTTGCTAAAGAAAGATATTGGAGTTTGGTGAGTTTAACCATACTCAGGGGGAGTTCAGTCAACTTATTAAAATATAACGACAGGTGCTCCAGATTAACAAGCTTGCCAAAGCTTTCGGGGAGTGTTGTTAATTTGTTATGATCCAATTCCAGTCTTGTAAGTTGAGTAAGTTGAGTAATGCTTTCCGGAAGGGTCATTAATTCATTGTTACTTAACGACAACGTTGAAAGATTAGTGAATTTACTAATAGTTTCAGGAAGGGTAGTTAATTGACTGTGGTTTAAATTAAGGCTATACACTTTTAATGGCGTTTTTAGTGCTTCAGCGATAGAATAGTATGTTTTATCTTTTTGTGCGTAGCAGATGCTAAATGCTAAAAAAAGAATTGATAAAGATGAAAATGTTTTTTTCATGATCAATTTGTTTTATTTAAGTACTAAGAGCCTGTTTAAATTTTAATTACATATTTTGTTATTGAATGTTTTGCTCCATTGGTGGTTTCTGTTGAACCTAGCTCCTGCTATGTCATCCCGAACTTTTGTGAGGGATCTCGTTATTATAAAAGATATTGATAAAACCACTACAAGATCCCTCTTGGAGAAAAAGCCAATCGGGATGACATCGCTCTAAACCAAAGATAAAAAAAATCCGTCCAATTTAAAACCTACTTTTTTTAAAGAACCACTTTCTCTCCTAAGTCCTTAAAATCAATACCGTCAAAGTTTCCTGAACTCATCATTAATAAATTTTTTGTTGAAAAATTCATTTTCAACAGATCATTCAACAATGTTTTTGAATTGGTGTACACTTTTATATTGTTACCACCAAAGGCTTGTTTTACTTGATCTTCAGTAATTGGTTTTAATTTTTTATGCTCAATAGTATGTGGATTAAAATACACAAACGCTTCATCAGCCAATGCCATTGAATCCTTGTATTCTTTTAAAAAATCTTCATTCAAACTACTGAAGGTGTGCAACTCCATACAGGCAATAAGTTTACGGTTGGGGAACTGTTTTTTTACAGCCTGAGTGGTTGCTTTTAATTTTGATGGAGAATGTGCAAAGTCCTTATACATTGCTGTTGCGGCATTTTTTTTTATTACTTCCAAACGTTTAGCCGCGCCTGTAAATGATCGAATAGCATCATAAAACTGTACATCACTTACTCCAATTTGATTGCATACCAAACGGGCGCCATTCAAATTCATCAAATTGTGTTCTCCGAAAATCTGGAGTTCACAATTACCATCAGCAAATTTGCAGTTTGTTAAAACAGTGATCCCATTTTCGATTTTGTGTTCAGGAATAGCGTAGGGGAATTTTTTAATATCTGAACGAACCTTTTCACATACTTTTTTCACTTCCTCATCCAGTTCACAATATATTATGCTTCCATCGTGCTCTATCAAATTGAGAAATATCCTAAATTGCTCAACATAATTATCAAACGTAGGGAATACATTGATATGATCCCAGGCAATACCACTTAAAATGGCAATATTGGGTTTATATAGATGAAATTTAGGTCTTCGGTCAATAGGAGATGACAAATACTCATCGCCTTCAATAACTGCAATTTTAGCTTCCTTGGTAAGTTTCACCATGGTGTCAAATCCATCTAATTGAGCACCTACAAGATAGTCACAATCTATTTTATG
>JAIOQD010000157.1 GCA_021413595.1 Bacteroidota bacterium
ATAGGCTAACGAACTGTATAACGAACTAACTAAATAATTGGATTAGACAATAGTATATAATCGTTTCAATGTGAATTTAGCCTAAATCGTGCGAACATCATACTTAGCCTATCGAAGGTGTGGGCTCGTGTAGCCCCTTTACTTCGTCAAAAGCTCTGTGTAAGCTAGCTTTGGGGGACAGCACACATTGTAATATAAAACACTATGTTTGTAGTATTCATTATTGTTTAATTCAATTATTAATTAAATCGCAATAAAGTTGTTTTATTGTCAAGATCTTTAAAACACGGAGGAAAATGCTACTTAAAACTGATTGCTGAAAATCTAAAATGAAAAAATCTAAAATTCAAATAAGAACTGTTTTTTTATATTGGCAAAGACTTTTTATTAAGTGGATTAAACTTCCTTTAGCAACGTATTATTTTATTTATCTTTTTTTCATTCCATTTTTTTCTGTTGCACAAAAATCAGATAAAGCACCGGTAATCACGCTCCTTGAAAACTGCCCTCCAGCACGCACAATATTCATTCCTAAAATTTCGGGTAGCTTTTATACGATTAAAACAAAAAGCGGAGATAAAAAAATTGAGTTGCTTCCTCCGAAAACCAAACCTGCCTTGCCTCCAGTCGGTAATTTTACAAACATCAACACCGATCAAGGACTGGCTTTAAGTACTATTGCTTGTAGTTTCAAGGATAGAAATGGTAATCTTTGGTTTGGTACAATGGGTGGGGGAGTATCGAAATATGATGGAAAATCTTTTACCACATATACGACCAAGCAAGGACTAGCTCGAAATACAATTTTTTGCATCACAGAAGATAAATACGGAAAACTTTGGTTTGGTACTAATGGAGGTGGTGTATCTTGCTATGATGGGGAGTCCTTTACTACTTTTACAACCGAACAAGGCTTAGCAGATAATGCTGTTTTTAGTATTATTGAAGATAAGAACGGAAATATTTGGTTTGCTACTGACGGTGGTGGTGTATCTCGATACAATGCGAATTGTGTTGAAACATTAGAAAGAGAAGAAAAAGTACTTCAAAGAACGGAACAAGACCTAAAAAAAATAAATAAAAGGATTGCAAAATGTTTTACCTCTTATACCACAGTAGATGGGCTGGCGCATAATAAAGTTTATTGTATCATTGAAGATAAAAATGGGGATCTCTGGTTCGGTACAAATGGAAGTGGAGTAACTCGCTTTGACGGAAAATCCTTTACTACTTTTACCACCGAACAAGGATTGGCCGATAATACCGTGAGGTGTGCTGCTTTAGATAACAATGGTAACCTCTGGTTTGGTACTTTATTTAATGGCGTATCGAGCTATAATGGAAAGTCTTTTACTTCTTACGGCACTTTGCAAGGATTTGCTGGTATTGGTGTTTATAGTATCATTAAAGATAAAGATGGAAAGCTGTGGTTTGCCACTAATGGTAGCGGTGCATCTTATTATGATGGAAAAACTTTTACCAATTATACCACCGCAGAGGGTCTAGCTCAAAATAATTTAAGAAGCATTATTGAAGATAATAGTGGAAATATTTGGTTTGGTACTGCTGGAACTGGCGTATGTCGTTATGATGGAAAATCTTTTAATAATTTTAACGCATCACAGAGGTTTACCAATAGCATAAGAAGCATTATTGAAGATAAGAATGGAAATATCTGGTTTGGAGAGGATGGAGGGACAGGGCTAACTCGCTACGATGGGAAATTATTTACCTCCTACACTGTATCACAAGGATTGCCAAGTAATAGAATATGGTGTATGACTGAAGATAGTCATGGTAACCTTTGGTTTGGATCCTACGAAGGTGTTTATACAGGAGGAGTATGCCGTTACGATGGAAAATCCTTTACTACTTATACAAAGGAACAAGGGCTCCCGAATAATGACATAAGATGTATTGCAGAAGATAAAAATGGAAATATTTGGTTGGCAACCGGTACAGGAGTTTCCTGTTTTAATGGAAAGAGCTTTACAACTTATACCACAAAACAAGGATTGGCAGATAATATGGTAAGGTGCATTCTGGAAGACAATAGCGGAAATATCTGGTTTGGTACCTATGGAGGAGGTATTTCACGTTATACTCCTCCTCGTTTCCCTACAAAAGATGGAAGTGATGGTTTCTTTACAACTTATACTGCCGAGCAGGGATTAGCTAACAATGTTGTTTTAACAGCTCTGAAAGATAAAAGCGGTAATCTTTGGTTTGGTACTAATGGGGGAGGACTTTCTCGCTACGATGGAAAATCTTTTACATCTTTTAGTACCCAGCAAGGATTGGCAGACGATGTAGTTTATGATATTGTGGAGGATGAACAGGGTGAAATATGGGTAGGAACAAATCAGGGTTTTTGTGGCTTAAAATTTTTAAATCCAAAATCGATTGATAAAAAAACTGAAATTAAAGGGGCTGGTATCTTAAATATAAGTAATCAAGAGCTTGAAAATTATATTCCAATTTTTGAAAGCTACAACAATAAAACCGGGTACCCGATAAAAGATCTCAACACGAATGCAATGTGTATCACCAAAATTGGTTTCCCATCTGAAAATAAAGAAGGACGAGAAAGAGTTGGTGTTATCTGGGGAGGCTGTGGTGATAATAAAGTAATTAGCTTTGACCCATCAGCCATTTATAAAAACACCAAAGCCCCAACCATATTTATCCAGAGTGTGAAAATTAATGGAGAAAATATTTGTTGGTATGATCTCAATTACGGGAACTCTCAAAAAAGCTTCAAGGACAGTATTATTAGGGATCAGCAGGAAGCAATCACTTTTGGTAAATTATTATCTACTGAGGAACGAGATACCATTAATCAAAAATTCGGAGATATAAAATTTGATGGGATCACAAAATGGTTTCCTCTCCCAGAAAACCTTGTTCTTCCTTATAATCACAATAGTGTAAGTTTCGATTTTGTTGCTGTTGAACCCAGTCGGAATTTTTTAGTACGTTACCAATATATTTTGGAAGGATATGAAACGAATTGGAGTCCAATTACTGATAAAACCATCGCCACATTTGGTAATATGTATGAAGGAACTTATACTTTTAAGCTGAAAGCTTGTAGTCCTGATGGCGTATGGAGTGGACCTGTACTTTATACCTTTAAGGTGGCTCCACCTTGGTATCGTACATGGTGGATGTATTTAAGCTATGTGCTTGTTTTGCTTTCCGCTATCGGATTGTTTTTCAGGTGGCGTACCGCCTCTTTAAGAAAAGAAAAAGAAACACTAGAGCAAACTGTAAAGGAGAGAACAATAGAAGTGGTTGAACAGAAAGAATTAGTGGAGAAAAAAAATGAATTTATAGAAGAAAAACAAAAAGAAATTGTTGATTCTATCAATTATGCAAAACGTATTCAATATACATTGCTTGCAAATGATGAAATGTTAAAACAAAATTTAAAAGAACATTTTGTATTGTTTCAACCAAAAGATATTGTAAGTGGCGATTTTTATTGGGCAACGGAAACAGTTTCAAGTTCCAAGTTGCAGGTTTCAAGTTTGGAGTATCAACCTGAAACTTCAAACCTAAAACTTGAAACCAAGCGTTTTTATTTAGCCATTTGCGATTCAACAGGCCATGGTGTTCCTGGCGCATTTATGAGTTTGCTGAATATTTCATTTTTGAACGAGGCAATTACAGAAAAGAACATAAAACAGCCCAATGAAATTTTAAATTATGTTCGTCAGCGTTTAATAGAAAGCGTTTCACAAGATGGAGCTCAGGATGGAATGGACGGTATTTTACTTTGTTTTGAAAACGACAAAATTACCTACGCTGCTGCTAACAATGCTCCTGTAATTTTAAGGAATAATTTGGTCATTGATTTGCCTACCGATAAAATGCCAATAGGCAAAGGAGAAAAAAGCAGTTCGTTTGCACTTCATACCATTGATACCCAAAAGGGAGATATGCTTTATTTCTATACCGATGGTTATGCCGATCAATTCGGTGGACCAAAAGGAAAAAAATTCAAATACAAACAACTGTATGAATTATTAGTTTCTGTTCATAAGCTACCAATGGAAGAGCAAAAACAAGTACTTTCAGATACTATTGAAAAATGGAAAGGTGATTTAGAACAGGTGGATGATGTACTTTTAGTTGGAATACGTATAGG
>JAIOQD010000308.1 GCA_021413595.1 Bacteroidota bacterium
GTAATCCAGGAACTGTAGGTGGTACAGCTACGGGAGGTGCAGGAAGTTACTCATACGCCTGGACTGGAGCTGGATTGTCCGCTACCAATATTGCAAATCCAACTTCGACTGCGGCTGTCACTACAACACATGGAGTTACTGTTACAGATGCAAATGGATGTACTGCAACCGGTTCTATGACGATAACACTACCTGTAACAACTCCTGCACTGCAAATTTTGGGAGCTAGTCCATTCACAATCAATAACACAAGCACAGGAGCAACTGGTAGTATGCAGTATTTCTTTGTTCCTTGTGGCATCACATCCATTACCATTGAAGCCTGGGGGGCACAAGGTGGGATAGGGGCTGGACAGGCAGGTGGATTGGGAGCAAGGGTGAAAGGAACATTTACAGTAACACCAGGAGATGTGTTGAAAATTTTAGTTGGACAACAAGGTGTAAATGGTCCAAACTCCAGCGGTGGTGGTGGTGGAACTTTTGTTACTACCAATGCTAATAGTCCCTTAGTGGTGGCAGGTGGAGGTGCTGGTGGATCTAGTGCAGGTGTTGGTGGAGCAGGTTTAATTACAACAACTGGTGGGAATAGTAATTGTTGTTCGGGTGGTGCGGGAGGTACCGGAGGAGGAGCCGGATGTTCTGGTGGAGGAGGTGGACTCACAGGAAATGGTACTACAGGAACTTGTTCCACAGGAGGAGGACAAAGTTTTACTAACGGAGGTGCTGGTGGGGCTGGAAATCCTAGTAATGGCGGTCCCGGTGGATTTGGTGGTGGTGGTGGTGGCGAATGGTCGTGCTGTGGAACTAGCCCAGGAGGAGGTGGGTATTCCGGAGGTGCTGGTAGTACCTCTGGTATTGGTGCTGGAGGTGGCTCGTTTAATGGAGGAACAGCACCGAGTAATTCAGGTGCAGTAAAATCAGGTATGGGGCAGGTGGTTATAACATACTAAAGGATAAGGTTCTAGGATATACGCATTGGTTCATCTGAGTAGTATTAATTAAAAAGGATTAGGCCCCTAAATACTTGGATAAATATGTCATATCGTTTTTTATCCTTGTCCTGCTTTTAAATGGGACTCTTCTTGATTTTAATTCGTAAAATATAGGACAGAAATGGCTTCTGAACATAAATCTAAAACGGATATCCAATACCAATATTAAATGCAAAAAAGTTGTATTTTTTATCATTTAAAGTGCGATATTCCTGTTTCCAGGCAGGATCAAACAAATGTTGTATTGCCCATCGTCTGTCTTCTAAAAATTGTGGGTCACGTACTTTTATACCAATATCTGTGCGAATAATAAAAAAACTAAAATCAGCCCGAATACCGAAGCCGGAGCCAATGGCTATTTCTTTATAAAATCGGCTGAATTGGAAATCGCCCCCAGGTCTTTTTGGATCGGGTTGACGAAGCCATGTATTTCCGGCATCCACAAAGATTGCCCCATTAATTATCTTAAATAATTTCAAACGATATTCGATATTAGCTTCTAATTGCCCATCACCAAACTGATCGGAAGTGAAAATTTTATTGGAGTAGGAGCCGGGGCCAAGAGTACGGGATTGCCAAGCTCGTATTCCATTAACTCCACCACTAAAAAAGCTGCGCTCAAATGGCAAAACCTGAAAGTTTTTTAATGGTCTGCCTATTCCTGCCGCAATACGGAATACTATTTGATTTATTTCACTTGAATTATAGTAATATCGATAATCAGCATCTAAACGTAAATACTGCGAAAATGCAATGCCTAATAATTTATATCTGTCATCCTGATATTTTCTAATGAGGTTGGTATCGATGGAGTAAGCTAAATCGGAGATACCTCTTAAAATATTACCTGATGATTCTGCATTTATTCTCAAATAGGAAAAATTCTCATGCTTTTTAATATCCTGTTCGTCATAAATAAATGAGTAACGTGTGCTGGTTGATAAATGGGGACTGAAACTGTTAAGAATAAATCTATTTTGAACCTGATTGAGCAGATAATCCTTAAATGCAGGTTGTAATTCAACATCAACATAGTCAATTACAAGCGGGGTAATGGTATGACGCTTTTTTACTGTTTCTTTCCATGTATAACCAAACGAAAAGTTGGTGATAGTGCGGGTGTAATCGGGTCTTCGTTGATAGTTGAGAGCACTGGTGAAAGTGGTTCTAGGATTTGAGTATATAGAAGCTTTAACTTTATAGGGTAATAAAAAACGAGGTATATTAATATTAAGTTCAGGTCCAAATTCAGAGGTGTTAAATAATTGCCTCGGTGCGGTTAGATCATTGATATTAACATTTGCTTTATTATTAAATGTGTTTTGCGCTTCAACACCACCTTTTAAGCGTAATTCGAATACTTCGGCTCCTTTAAATAAATTTCGATTTTGAAAAACGAAACTTCCTGAAACACCGAGCAAGTTTCCCGAACGGTTAGTTACCTCTGTTTCAACAGTAAATGATTGTTTTAAAATGGGGCTTAGTTGAATATAGCAATCCAGAGAGTCACCTCCTGGTTGAGTGAAAAAGATATTAATTGTTTTGAATGCTTTTAGCACAGACAGCCGCTTATAGGTGTCTTCTACATTTTTCATTTGGTATAATTCCCCTTTACGAATAAAAATATCGTTGAGTAATACTCTTGTTTTATACTTAAGTTTTTCTTTGTGAAGAATGTGGTAATCTCCAACTATCAGTGTGTCTTTAGCTTCGGCATCGTTTTTTTTTGAAACAAAATCCGGTTGAATATAAATGTTATTGATCAAAAAACGCTGATGAGGTGTTTCAACTATTGAATCAGAAAATTCATTGAATTTTTTAGCATAATTTTTTATGCCCATTGTAATATTCACCTTTCTGTTACCAATACTGGTATCGATCTTATAGTATATATATTCCTTTGTAAATAAATAATAACCGGTATTATTTAAGGTATTGGTAACCCTATCCCTCTCTGCCTGGATAATATCTACATCATAGTTATTCCCTTTTAAAATAAGTGTATTGGCGGTGTCCCCGAAAATTTGGTACCTAACCATTTCATCCTGAATTTTGTAATCAAGTTTATTAAAGGTGTAAGGGTCAGATGCGTTAATTTTATAATATACGTTTGCTTTTTGCCTTTTTTTATAGTGTATTGAGTCCTGTACTGTGCTGATAAAATACCCTTTATTATTTAAAAACATCTTAATTTGTTTAGCTGTTTTTTTTACAAGGAACGTATCTACAATTACCGGAGGTTCGCCAATATCTAAAAGCCATTCACCAAATAATTGCCTTTCGCTGTTTTTGGCTTTTTTTCCTTTTGCAATTCGCTTTATATTTCGTTTTTCAATTTTTTTATTAAAACGAAGACGCTTAATTTCAATTCTATCGGGGTTTGCCTGGTTATGCAACCATAAATGAAAACGAAATAAAACTAAAATTTTTCGGTTAGGTTTTTGTTTTAAATAGTTTTCTATATCCTTTTTATCAATTTTTGTGTCTTTATCAATTATGAAATTCTTATTAAGTAGATACTCCTCTTTATGTAGCTTTTTTGTTGGGTTACAGGCAACAAATAGCAGCGGTAAAATAGCTATAAAAAGTAAGGAAGCTCCTCGCCTTGATCCTCTCCCCAATAAGGAGAGGGCAATACGCGAAATTGTTATATTGCCCATTGTTATATTTCTCACTGAAAAATTGTCGATTTGAACGGTTGCTAAATTACTACATTTGCTGAAATAAAATTTCATAATAAAAATGTTATCAAAAAATCAATTAAAGTTTGTTAGTTCCCTGAAACAAAAAAAATTTAGAGAGGAACATAATTTATTTATCGCTGAAGGGACAAAAATTGTTACTGAGCTATTGCAATCAAAAATTAAGGTGAAACAAGTATTCGCTACTGCGGTTTTTTTGAGTAAAGTAAAAATTGATAAGAGCATTGAATGGGCTGAAATTAAAGAAAATGAATTGGATCGTTTATCAGCGCAGGTAACAGCCAATGAAGTTCTTGCTGTTTGTGAGATACCAGAATATATTCTAAATAACAATGAGTTGAATGATAAGTTGACCCTTGTATTGGATGAAATAAAAGATCCCGGAAATCTAGGAACAATTATCCGTATTGCTGACTGGTTTGGTATAGAAACTATTATTTGCAGCAAAGGAACTGTGGATGCGTTCAATTCTAAAGTGGTACAAGCCACAATGGGGTCTATTTCAAGAATAAAGCTTCATTATGTTGATCTGATCGAGTTTCTAGAAGGATTTAAAGATCAGCCTGCCAATTTGAAATTCCCTGTTTTCGGTGCCTTGTTAGAAGGCTCAAGTATTTATTCACAACAATTGAGTTCCAATGGATTTATTGTAATTGGAAACGAATCAAAAGGGATCTCGACTAATATATTACCCTATATAACAGATAAAATAAGTATTCCTTCTTTTTCTATATCTGGTGGACATGAGGTGGAATCATTGAATGCAGCTATTGCTACTTCGATTATATGTTCTGAATTCAGGAGAAGGTGAAGCCCCACCTAAGCTTCTTCAAAGAAGGGGAGGAACCACTTCCAGCTAAGCTATTGATTTGAATATGGGTTGGTCTCCTCCCCTTCAGAGAAGGGAAGGTCGGGAGGCGCTTTTCTATTCTACAATAAGTTTTCCGGTTGCAACCGGTTTATTTTCTTCCTTAATTTTATAAAAATAAAGTCCGGGTATTAAACCGTTTCTATTAATAGTAATACGTTGAACATTTTTTAATTTAAAATTCAGTTCTTTAATTTCTTGGCCAAAAATGTTAAAAATTTTTAATTCTGCATTTTTTAAT
The DNA here is from genome assembly GCA_021413595.1 of Bacteroidota bacterium. Lineage (GTDB taxonomy): Bacteria > Bacteroidota > Bacteroidia > 2-12-FULL-35-15 > 2-12-FULL-35-15 > 2-12-FULL-35-15. Next base: position 4,804 of record JAIOQD010000308.1, read on the forward strand.
TCGGTATTAAAAGAAATAGTTGTTTCTGAAACGAATGGATTTGGGTAAACGCAGAATAAAAGCGCGTTTTTTGTTTCATTGTTTATACCGGTAGTCGCATTAAATTCAGATGCACCAATATCTATATTACTTCCAATTATTCTCGGGTCTCCATAATAATCTGATTCTCCGAGAGGGATTACAGTGCCCGGGTTTCCCGTATTAATACAGGGACTTACTGATAATAAATGTAAATCAGGTGCTGATAATACCGGATTAACAATATCCGGGTTGTTATAAATTGAATTGGCCTCATCAGAAATTCCTGTTTGATAATCAGTGAATGTCGAATAGGTTGATGTTCGCCAATTGACAGTAATATTATCAGGATTGTTGGATGGTGTGAACCAACAATTGTAATTAAACACATTATTTGTTTGAGGGGAAATAGCATCAAGGCTAAAAAAAACATTCTGATTATTTGTATAAAAAATATTGTTTTCGAAAACACAATTGGATGCTTTTGAAATGTTCATTTCACCAGTGCCATCGTTCAATGAATTATTTTTAAAAAGTGTGTTATTCCTGATGATACAGTCGAGCACCTGACCTGATGTTGAATTGGTGTAACCACCCACATATATTCCTACTTCCTGATTATTATAAATCAAATTGTTTTTTACAATAATAGTATTTGTTGTTCCGTTTTCTTCGCAGCCTATTTCAATTCCATTTCCGTTTTCGTAACATTTATTTTTTTCAATACGTATATTCTGTCCCCCATCAACATAAATGCCGGCTGAAGTTGCA
>JAIOQD010000309.1 GCA_021413595.1 Bacteroidota bacterium
GAAATTGATACGGTAGGGCAATTAAAAAGATATGCAATAAAACACAATGCTGATTCTAAACAGTGGATGTTTGTTACTGGTGATAAAAAAGATCTTTATGGTATTGCACGACAAAGTTATTTATTAGATGCAGAGCAAGGCGATGGCGGACCTGATGATTTTATTCATACGCAAAATTTTGCCTTAATAGATAAAGATAAACGAATACGAGGGTTTTATGATGGGGTAGATTCGATCGTGATGAATCAGTTAATGAAAGATATTGAATTATTATTGGCTGAATATCATTATAAAGAAAATAAGTGATTCCACAAATTTTTAACAAAAAATCGGTTAAGGATTTCTTCTTAAAGTACATTTCTTCATAAAATTAAAAATTCATTATGTCATTGTTAATTCTCTCCAAGAAACAATGGGACTTCAGGGCAATTAATTCAAATACTGTTTTTTAGTTTGAATACAACAAAATGTTGAAATGATTTTTGTTAAAAGCGATAACTAGGGCAACACTCATTATAAATTTCTTTATTTTTATGCCTTTCGACAAAGAGCCTTAGGTTCGGTTTATTTTGTAAGGATGGACTTTAGTCCATCCACTAAGGTACATCAATTAAGGGTAGAGAGCCATAGGCTCGGTTCATATTTCTTACAATATGATTCGTTCCTACGGAACTTATTTTCTTATTGTTATCTTTTTCACGGACTAAAGTCCGTTGTTACAATATCATCCGTTCCTATGGAACTATGCCTTTTGCCTGCCTATTAGCAGATTACTTTTTTGCCAGATTCGATAATTATCAGGGATCTTTACTAAATTTATAATGCGTGTTGCCTGAAGCTGTAACACTTATCATTGATAAATTCTGTTTTTTTTCGTAAATTTGAGCTATATAAACTATGGCATGAGAAATCTTACTTCGGTTATTCTTTTGATAATAAGTTTTCCTATCTTTTCTTTTTCTCAGGTTTATAATCAAATGCAAAAGATCATAGCCTCCGACAGGGCTAGTGGAGATGTTTTTGGTTTTGCCGTATCTGTTAGTGGTAGCTATGCTATTGTGGGCGCTCAAAATGAAGCCGAAGATCCCGCAGGTATGAATACGCTTGTATATGCTGGATCTGCATATATTTTTGAGAAAAACAATAATGGACACTGGATTCAAATACAAAAAATTGTTCCTTCCGATAGAACAGCAAATGATTATTTTGGGGGAGCTGTATCTATTAGCGGAAATAGAGCCATAGTGGGTGCGTATGAAAAAAATGCAATTGGTACAAACTTCTTTTCTCATGCCGGTGCTGCCTATATTTTTGAGCGGGATGGAAATGGAATCTGGAATGAAGTAAAAAAAATTGTTGCTTCTGATACCGGTGCTACTGATCATTTTGGCTATTCTGTGTCCATCAGCGGTGATTATGCAATTATTGGCTCTCCCATTGATGCTGAGGATGCAACAGGTGGAAATACGCTCAACAGTGCCGGTTCAGCTTATATGTTTAAGAGGGACGGAAATGGTAACTGGGATCAAACTCAAAAAATTGTACCTACTGACAGAGCCAGTGCTGATCTTTTTGGCGCTTCTGTATCGATTAGTGCTGATTACGCCATAGTTGGAGCCTACCAGGAAGATGAGAATCCTATGGGTGGAAATACCCTCAATAATGCAGGTTCAGCTTATATTTTTAAAAGAGATGGAAACAATGTATGGAATCAAATACAAAAAATTGTATCCTCCGACAGAGCTATTACTGATCGTTTTGGAATTTCGGTATCCATCAGCGGGTCTTATGTAGTGGTTGGAGCATATTTGGAAGATGAAAATGAAAATGGTGGAAGTACGCTCAGTAATGCGGGTTCAGCTTATATTTTTGAGAGGGACGGAAATAACAACTGGGGGCAGGTAAAAAAAATTACTGCTTCCGACAGGGATCCTAATGATAATTTTGGACAATCAGTAAATATCAGTGGAAATTATGTGATTGTTGGAGCTCAGCATGAATCTGCGGATGTACAAGGTGGAAATATTTTTACTTCTGCAGGAGCTGCATATATATACAAAAGAAACGGGAACGGAAATTGGAATCAAACACAAAAAATTGTTGCTTCCGATAGAGCAAACGGTGATTATTTTGGTTCTACTGTTGCCATCAGCGAGGAATATGCATTTGTAGGTGCTTATCTCGAAGATGAAAACTTATCAGGTGGCAACCCGCTCAATGGTGCCGGATCTTCCTATATTTATGAAGCTTGTCAGTCAACCAGTTCAACAATCAATAAAACTGTTTGCAGTGCCTATACTTCACCTAGCGGAATTCACACATGGGAAATTACCGGCACCTATATGGATACTATTCCTAACGCAACGGGTTGCGATAGTGTAATAACCATTCACCTTATAATAAACAGTTCCAATTCCACTATATACCCTGCAGTTTGTAATAGCTATACATCCCCAAGTGGGAATTATATATGGACAAGCACAGGCATTTACATGGATATCATCCCAAGTTTTATCGGTTGCGATAGCATAATAACCATTTACCTGACCATTCACAATTCAAGTTCAACAATGAACGTATCAGTTTGTGACAGCTTCACTTCGCCAAGTGGCAAATATATATGGACAAGTACTAATACCTATTTGGATACTATTCCAAATGCACAAAGTTGCGACAGCATAATAACAATTAACCTAAGCACCAACAGTTCCGGTTCAACTATAAGTCGAATAGCATGTAATAGTTACACATCACCAAGTGGTAATTATGTATGGACAATGTCTAACTCCTATAAGGATACTATACCAAGTACTAAAGGCTGCGACAGCATAATAACAATTCACCTGACTATTAATACACTTGCAACGAATTCAACATTGAACCGAACAGCTTGTGTCAGCTATATTTCCCCGAGCGGAAACTATACATGGACAAATGCCGGTACTTATATGGATACCATCCCCAATACATTAGGCTGCGATAGTATAATAACCATACACCTGAGTATTAATACTGTTTCTACAAGCTCAACCATAAACCAAACAGTTTGTAACAGTTATACTTCACCAAGTGGAAACTATACATGGACTAGCTCCAATACCTATCTGGATACTATTCCAAATGCAGGAGGCTGCGACAGCGTAATAACCATTAATCTATTAGTTAAAAGCACTCATTCGGCAATAAACGAAACCACTTGTTCCAACTATACTTCACCAAGTGGAAATTATACATGGACAAGTTCCGGCATTTACAAGGATACCATTCCTAATACAGTTGGCTGCGACAGCATAATAACAATTAATTTGGTGACCAATAATTCGAGTTCAATGTTGTATCAAACTGTATGCAACAGCTATGTTTCACCAAGTGGAAATTACACCTGGACAAGTTCAAATATTTATTATGATACCATTCCAAATGCAGTTGGTTGCGATAGTGTGATCGTTATTGATCTTACTGTCAATTCTGTTTCAACAGGACCAGTAATATACCAAACAGCTTGCAATAGTTTTACTTCACCAAGTGGGAATTACACTTGGACAAGTTCAAATACTTATCATGATACCATCCCAAATTCACACGGTTGCGATAGTTTGTTGAGCATTGATCTAACAATTTTTAATATAGATATAATAGTCATTCAAAATGGAAGTACATTAACTGCAACCACTTCAGGAGATTCTTACCAATGGCTTAATTGTGATAATGGAAATTCTATCATTACAGGAGAAGTCAGTCAGTATTACACTGCCGAAACAAACGGTAACTATGCAGTAATTTTAACAGAAAACGGCTGTACCGATACTTCTAACTGTTATACTCGTAATTCAAAACGGCAGTAAACAACTTAGCAGTAAAATAATTATTGACAAGTGATTCTGTTGAATCTATAAGTTCATGATGGGGAAATTGTTATCACAATGTTGGTTTAAATCATTACAAAAATCAAAGAAAGTAATCTGATATTTTACTACTTTTAAACAAAATTAAAAATTATGGAATTTGTTGATTATTACAAAATATTAGGACTCAAAAAAGATGCTTCGGTAGAGGACATAAAAAAAGCTTATCGTAAGTTAGCCCGAAAATACCATCCCGATTTAAACCCCAATAATAAAGAAGCTAACAAACAATTTCAACAAATTAATGAGGCCAATGAAGTATTGAGCGATCCTGAAAATCGTAAAAAATACGATAAATATGGTAAGGACTGGAAGCATGGTGAAGAATATGAAAAAGCTCAGCAATCGCAAAGGCAATCATCGGGGCAGAGAGGAAGAGAGCAATCATTTGGCGGTTCACAGGGTGGTGATGATTTTTCTGATTTTTTCGGTTCTATGTTTGGAGGGCAGTCTGGTGGCGGAAGAGGCGGAAGACAAGCTAAATATAGAGGACAGGATTTTAATGCGGAAGTGCAACTTAATTTGATAGATGCCTATCAAACACATCAGCAAACGTTATCCGTTAATGGAAAAAATATTCGGATCACAATACCTGCCGGAATTGAAAACGGACAAACAATAAAAATTGGTGGCCATGGCGGATCCGGTGTTAATGGTGGGCCCGCTGGTGATCTATTCATTTCATTTGCTATAACTAACAATACCAAATTTAAACGCGAAGGGGATAATTTATATTCAACAGTTGATTTAGATCTATTCACTGCCGTATTAGGTGGTGAAATTACTGTAGATACGCTTAGTGGAAAAGTAAAGCTAAAAGTTCCACCCGAAACACAAAATGGAACTAAAGTAAAGTTAAAAGGTAAAGGATTTCCTGTTTATAAAAAGGAAGGGCAATTCGGAGATTTATTAATAACCTATTCAGTTAAAATTCCAACAAATTTAACAGAAAAACAAAAGGAGTTATTTACTGAATTGTCGCAATCTTAATTTTAAATAATTAAAACAATGGAAACTGGAAATTTAATATCAGCAGAAGAATTTTGTATCAATCATAAAATTGAAATTTCTTTTATAAGTTCTTTACAGGAATTTGGCTTGGTTGAAGTCACTACTGTTAAAGAAACATCTTATATTGATGCCAATCAACTACAAAAATTGGAAAAGATCTTGCGATTATATTACGACCTCGATATAAATATAGAAGGTATTGAGGCCATCACTCATTTACTTAATCGGGTAAATGATATGCAGGATGAAATTATTATTCTTAAAAACAAGTTGAGTTTGTATGAAGAAGGTGGTCTGTAAACTGCTACTGAAAAACGATTAAATTATTTTGAACTCAAAACAAGGAAACAATTTTAATTAATAAATTTATTGTAATGGCAAAGGAACAAGGAACAAAGGAAAATCCATGGACACTTCAAACACCGCCACTGTCTTCTACTTTCACTATGTATAAGGACGAAAAGGACGGTAAAGAAATTTTGGTATGTACAGTTGGCAAAACTGTTTTACATTATCAATACCGTTGTCTTGCAGATCTGCAATCGATGCTTAAAAAACATGGTGACTGGATGGAATTAGGCAGTGCAGACGAACAAAAACCTGCAAAAGAAGGGACTGTTGAGGCATGGGGCCGTTCAGAAAAAAATCCTGTTGCTGGATGGTATGGTCTAAAGAAAGGGCTTCGTGGGCGATTTGGAATGTATGTTCCTCCATTAATGGAAAAACTTGGGCTTGCGGAGCTCACACATGAAGCGAAAGGAAATAAAATGAGAGCAATTAAATAATAATAGATTTAATAGTTGAAATAGTAGATTAATATTCACACTTTCTCAAATCTAAAAAACGCAAATCTTGGATCATGACCCTTTCAATATAGTTGAATCCAAAGAATCAAGCCTAAATCAATCCAAATCAATTTTGAATTCAAAACATATTATAGTTATTGGTGGCGGGGCTGCCGGATTTTTTGCTGCTATTAATTGTGCAAAATTTCATCTGGATTATTCCGTTTCCTTATTTGAAAAAAGCTCGAAACTCCTTTCAAAAGTGCGTGTGTCTGGCGGTGGACGGTGTAATGTGACTCATGCCTGTTTTGATAATTCATTACTGATAAAAAACTATCCTCGGGGCGAAAAGGAATTGCGGAATGCTTTCAGCAGATTTTCTTCAACTGATACTGTAAAATGGTTTGAACAACATGGAGTTGAACTAAAAACAGAAAAAGATGGAAGGATGTTTCCTATAACAGATAATTCTGAAACCATTATCAATTGCCTGATGCAGGAGGCTGAAAAAGCAGGAGTAAAAATAAAATTAAATGTAGATATAACAGAGATCATAAAAAATGAAAATAATACATTTACATTATTAGCCAATGGTGGCGGTAGTTTTGAATGTGATAAGTTAATTATTGCAACTGGAGGTAACCCCAAAGATTCAGCCTATGATTGGTTGAAAAAACTAGGACATACCATAATAAAACCAGTACCCTCTTTATTTACTTTTAATATTCCAAATAATTCAGTTACCCAATTAATGGGTGTTTCCGTTCCAAATGCAAAAGTTCGTGTTCAGGGAACAAAATTAGAAACAGAAGGGCCTTTATTAATAACCCATTGGGGGATGAGTGGGCCTGGCATATTGAAAGCATCAGCCTGGGGGGCACGTTTGTTAAGCGATTTGAACTATAATTTCAATGCAATAATAAATTGGTTACCAAAATATACCGAAGAAAAATTACGCATTGAGTTTGCCAATCAACGTGCTGAAAACCCTGCGAAAATGGTATTGAATAATTGTCCGGTAGAATTACCAAAACGACTTTGGGAATATTTTGTAAATAAGGCCGGTATTCCAGAAGCCACACGTTGGGCGGATTTACCAAAAAGAAATTCAAATATTCTTATCACCATCATCATTAACGATGAATACAAAGTGCAAGGAAAAACAACATTCAAAGAAGAGTTCGTTACTTGCGGAGGAATTAGTTTAAAAGAAATTGATTTCAGTACTATGCAAAGTAAACTAGTTCCAAACCTTTTTTTTGCAGGTGAAATTATGGATGTGGATGGCATAACCGGTGGCTTCAATTTTCAAAATGCCTGTAGCAGCGGATGGATCGCGGCACAGAGTATTGATCTTTGATAAAAGTATAGAATAGCCTTTGCTCATAATTATTGTACATATTTCGACTGGCTTAATATGTCATGTGCAGAGTCAGTCTGAGCCTGTCGAATAGCTTTAGCAGGTATTACTGTTAGAAAGTCCTTAACTGCATGTTATTCCCTTCGCTCCTAATGTCATTATTTAAGGCTAACCCGCGTTTTCTTGACAATCTCGGATGACTTTGTGCATGGTTCATTGGTCTCATTCGTTAGTTGAAACTATGCAATTTATTGCAAGACTTTCAGTTTCTAAAAACGTTTTCTCTGTGGTTCTCTGTGTATTCTCCTCTTTCCTCTGTGTAATAAATTTTTTTGTTACACAGAGTTTCACAGAGAATACACAGAGAGGCACAGAGTTTTTATTAGTATAACGCAAAGGATTTCATTCTTTCTTTGCCCCAACCTATGCACTTTCAGTGCATAGTAGTTGAGTTTGAGGCTTGTCGAGAATTGTGATAGCACGATTTGCTTTATTACTTAATGTTATTCCTTTTGCGCCTTTTGTGATATTTTTTTTGAACGGATGCATCAGATAAACAGATAAGTAATTAGCCGAAAATCTCGAAAATTATTTTAATTTTGTAGGAAATACACAGTTCAAATTAAAAAAACAGCTATGCCAACACTTACCATGAAATACCCTGAAGTAAAAAATTATGTAGGCGGGAAATTTGTTCCTAATACTACTAATAAATTCCTGGATGTAATATCTCCTATTGATGGAAGCATATTGTCGAAAGTGCCTCTTTCATCAAAAGAAGATTTAAATCAGGCTGTGATCGTTGCAAAAAAAGCGTTTGAAATATGGTCTAAAACACCCATTAAGGAACGTGTTCAGGTGTTTTTTAGATATAAAACGTTGTTGGAAAAACACATGTTGGAACTGTCTCAATTGGTGCAGGAAGAAAATGGAAAAACCTTGGATGAAGCGAGAGCTGAAGTTGAAAAAAGTATTGAATTAACTGAATTTGCATGCTCTCTTCCACAATTGGTAGGTGGCGAAATCCTTGAAGTAAGCAGAGGCGTTGAATGTCGTACTGATCATTATCCAATAGGTGTTGTGGCTTGTATTGTTCCTTTTAATTTCCCAAGTATGGTTCCTAATTGGACCATTCCAAATGCAATTGCTTTAGGAAATACCATGATCTTAAAACCATCGGAATCGGTTCCTTTAAGCTCTCTTCGAATAGTTGAATTATTAAAAGAAGCAGGGTTACCTGATGGCGTATTGAACATTGTAAATGGCGATCGTGAAATTGTGGAAGCTATTTGTGATCATCCCGGAATAGAAGCAGTATCCTTTGTTGGCTCAACAAATGTCGCTAAAATTGTTTATGCAAGAGCTTCTTCAAATTACAAAAGAGCGCTAGCCTTAGGAGGTGCAAAAAATCATTTGATAGTATTGCCTGACGCGCATCCCTCAATGACAGCATCTAATGTTACTGCATCTATGTCGGGCTGTGCCGGACAACGTTGTATGGCTACATCAGCTATGGTTGCTGTAGGTGCTGTTGATCATATCATTGAACAGATCTGTGCAGAAGCACAAAAAGTAGTTCCTGGAGAAAATTTAGGACCTGTTATTTCAAAAGCTGCAAAAGAAAGAATTGAGAATTATATTACTGAAGCAGAAAAACAAGGAGCTAAGATCTTAGTTGATGGTAGAAACTATGTTGTTAAAGGAAAAGAAAATGGTTTTTATGTAGGACCTACTGTTATTGACTTTGTAACACCAACGATGAGTGTTGCAAAAGAAGAAATTTTCGGACCTGTAATTTCTATTATCAGAGCAAAAAATGTGGATGAAGCACTCGCTATTGAAAATGCAAATCCTTATGGGAACGCAGCAGCAGTATTTACTCAAAGTGGTGCAATGGCGCGTTATGTTATTGATCGTGCAAGTGCAGGTATGATTGGTGTGAATATTGGTGTGCCGGTACCAAGGGAGCCTTTTTCATTTGGTGGTTGGAATGATTCGAAATTTGGAGTAGGTGATCTAACTGGCAAAAGCTCCATTGAATTCTGGACAAAATTGAAAAAAACAACCACCAAATGGAATGCGGAAGCAAAGACCAATTGGATGAGTTAAAACTTTGTGGATTATTTTCAGTTTTACTACTTAAGGCACTAAGACCACATAGAAAACACTAAGAATAATAAAGATTTAAACTTTGTGAAACTTAGTGGGCTTAGTGCCTTAGTGGTGATTTTTTTAAAATAAATTCTATTCACTCAAAAATAATTTTATGTTAACAAAAACATCTTCAACATCAAGCAAAGAAGAAATTCTAAAAAATAATTTAGAACATACTATCTTCTCCTGGTCAAAACAAAGTGGTTTAAATCCGATAAATGTAGCAAGCGCTAAAGGTGTTTATTTAACAGATAGAAGTGGTAAACGTTATTTGGATTTTACTTCTCAGTTAATGAATGTAAACATCGGTCATGGCGACCCTCGTGTTACGGAAGCTGTTGTAAGACAGATGAACGAAGTTAGTTATGTAAACCCCGGTATGGCCACTGAAGCAAGAGGTTTGCTTGGTAAAAAATTAGCAGAGATCACTCCCGGTACTTTAAGCCGAACTTTTTTCACAAACGGAGGTACAGAAGCCGTTGAACATGCAATTAAATTGGCACGTTTACATACAGGTCGTCATAAAATAATTACCTTATTTCAAAGTTACCATGGTGCTACTTATGGAGCCTTAAGTGCAGGTGGCGATCCACGTGGCTTGCCGCACGATAGCCAGGGTGTACCCAATATTATTCACGTGGAGAACCCTTATTTCTATCGTTGTCCTTGGAATAGCGAAACTCCTGAAGACTGCGCTGAAAATGCAGCAGCTCATCTGGAACGCATTGTGAAATATGAAGGTCCGCAACACATTGCCGCGATTTTAATGGAAGGTGAAAGTGGTTCATCGGGCTGTATAAAATATCCAAAAGGATATTGGAAAAAAGTAAAAGCTATTGCTGATAAATATGGCATCTTAACTATTGCCGATGAAGTAATGAGTGGTTTTGGTCGCACAGGCAAATGGTTTGGTATCGATCATCATGATGTGGAACCTGATATTATGTGTATGGCAAAAGGTATTACTGCCGGTTACATTCCTTTAGGAGGTATGATTGTAAAAGAAGAAATTGTAAAAGCATTTGATAACAAACCTTTACCTATTGGTTTAACCTATTCTGCTCATGCTGTTGCATGCGCTGCTGCTAACGCGGTTATTGATATCTATGAAAAAGATAATTTAATTGAAAACGCTGCAAACATGGGACGTTACCTTGATGCTCAGGTTGAAAAATTAAAGGATAAACATCCAAGCATTGGTGATTTCCGCAATACCGGCTTATTAGGCTGTATTGAATTAGTAAAAAACAGGAAAACAAAAGAGCCAATGGCTCCATGGAATGCAGCGCCAAATGAAATGGAAATAATGAATAAAGTAGCAGCCAAATTAACTGAATTAGGCATGTTTACCTTTGTTCGTTGGAACTGGATCTTTACAGCTCCTCCATTAATAATCACAAAAGATCAAATGGATGAAGGATTAGATATCATTTCAAAAGGGATCGCGATTGCAGATGAGTATTGTAATTGAGTTGATTTGGCAAGATACTATTGAAAAGAACAATTGGTTCTATAGATTGTAACAAGTGATTTTAATTCGTTGCTTTGAAAAGAACTATCTGTTCGATAGATATTGTAACAAATGATCTTAATCCGTTGTTTTGAAAAGAACAATCTGCGCGATAGATATTGTAACAACGAACTTTAATTTGTTGTTTTGAAAAGAACAATCTGCGCAATAGATATTGTAACAACGAATTTTAATTTGTTGGTTTAAAAGGAGAACTATCGGCTCGAAAAGATATTGTAACAATGAACTTTAATTTGTTGGTTTAAAAGGAGAACCATCGGTTCGAAAAGATATTGTAACAATGAACTTTAATTTGTTGGTTTAAAAGGAGAACCATCGGCTCGAAAAGATATTGTAACAATGAACTTTAATTTGTTGGTTTAAAAGGAGAACCATCGGTTCGATAGATATTGAACAACGAACTTTAATTTGTCGGTTAAAAAAAAGAACCATCGGTTCGATAGATATTGTAACAACGGATTTTAATCCGTTGCTCTGAAAGCCAAAAACTAATAGTTGAGAACCATAGGTTCGACACATATTTTTAACTAGGTTTTACTCAATAAATTGTAGATAACAATGGCAAATACATACCATCAAATATATATTCAAACTGTTTTTGCTGTTAAATATCGCGCTGCTGTTATTAATCACGAATGGAAAAGCACTCTTTTTGCTGTCATCGGTAATTTGATTAATGAAGCAGGTTGTAAAACCATTATCGTTAATGGTGTTCAAGATCATGTTCATTGTTTTATAGGTTTAAAACCTGTTGTTTCTGTTTCTGAATTAATGAAAACAGTGAAAGCCAAGTCCTCAAAATATATTAATGATAATAAATTAACCAACACTCGGTTTGAATGGCAGGAGGGGTATGGTGTGTTTTCTTACGGTCAATATCAAATTGATAAGGTATATAAGTATATACAAAATCAGGAAGAACATCATAAAAAGCAAACTTTTAGAGAAGAGTATTTGGATTTTTTGAAAAAATTTAAAGTGCCTTACGATGAAAGATATATTTTTGAAGAGTTGAAATAAATATGATCCGAGCCTACGGCTCTTAATAAAAATCAGATATTCTAAATCAACGGATTAAAATCCGTTGTTATAAGATTAAGCGAGCCTTCGGCTCTCCACAAATAAAAATAAATGAAAAGTTTTAACATACCCGAATTTTATAAAAGCCCGGTAATTTCAAGGGTAAAAGAAATTCGAAAAATAACTGATCCGCGCAAGAAAGATTTCAGTCCTACATTGCTTGATTTTGGGCCGATTCGTTTTTATATAGCACGTCATTTTGGTTTTTGTTATGGTGTTGAAAATGCAATTGAGATCGCATACAAAGCCATTGAAGAAAACTCTGGCAAGCGTATATTTTTGCTCAGTCAAATGATCCATAATCAGGATGTAAACAAAGATCTGTTGCAGCTTGGCGCGAAATTCTTAATGGACACTTCAGGTAACCAGATCATTCCATTCACTGAATTGAATAAAGACGATATTGTTATTATACCCGCTTTTGGAACTACATTAAAGATTGAAGAGGCTCTTAATAAGATTGGTATTGAAGTTCGTAAATATGATACTACTTGTCCTTTTGTAGATCGCGTTTGGAAAAAAGCAGAAAAGCTTGGTGAAGATAATTATACGATCATTATTCATGGTAAAGATAAGCATGAAGAAACGCGTGCAACATTTTCGCGTAGTGAAAAAAATGCTCCATCTATTATTGTTAAAGACATTCATGAGTCAAGAGTATTGGGTGAATTTATTTTAAGCAACATTTCTATTGATGAATTTGAGACGGTCTTTAAAGGAAAATACTCCGATAATTTTGATCCAAAAGAACATTTAATTAAGGTGGGCATAATTAATCAAACCACCATGCTTGCTACCGAAACACAGGAAATTGTTGATTATTTTAAAGCTATCATGATTCAAAAATATACTGCTGCAGATTTGAAAAATCATTTTGCCGATACCCGTGATACCTTGTGTTATGCAACAAATGAAAATCAAGATTCGACCTACGGTTTACTTGAAAAGGATGCTGATCTAGCAATAGTTGTGGGTGGGTATAACAGTTCGAATACATCACATATTGTTGAATTGTGCGAACTAAAATTGCCTACTTATTTTATTTCATCGGCAGAAGAAATAGTGTCGGAGAGTCGTATTAAACATTTTCATTTTTCGGATCAGAAACATTTAGTTACCGATAATTATTTGCCCATAAAAGCTCCTATCGACATTATACTTACAAGTGGTGCATCTTGCCCCGATTCATTGGTGGATGCAGTACTTCAAAAAATACTTTCATTTTATCCCGATGCAAAAAAGGTGAATGAGGTAATCAAGGAAATTGAAACTTTTCAGAAGCATCAACTATAATATAACAGCATTCCGATTCATCGCTGAGTCAAGTGATGTTGTTGTAAAATGAATGATTATGTTGAACACGGATAATAAAAATATCATTTTTGATCATAATTATCAGCGTCTTAAGCGTTCTGTTTTATTCTGCCTATTATTACTATTACTGCCGTTTATAGTTTCCGCACAAAAAAAATGTACAGTAACCAATCAAACATTCCAATCTGGAGAGTACCTTAATTACGTAATAAATTACAATTGGGGAGCTATTTGGCTTACTACTGGAGAAGTCGGGTTTTCTGCCACCACCAAGGATTTGAACGGGCGAAAGGTTTACCACTTTATGGGAATAGGTGGAACTTATCAAAAATACGATTGGTTTTTTAAAGTACGTGATAAATACGAATCCTATGCCGATACCACAACATTAAGGCCAATACGTTTTATTAGGGAAGTGAATGAAGGCAGTAATTATGCAAAAGATGATTATGTTTTTAGTAATCTAAAAAACAAAATTTATTCATCCTCACAAAGAAATAAAAAAAATGTAAAGCAGGATTCTATAACCATCAATTCCTGCACCAATGATGTTCTTACGGCTATATATTACGCCCGCTGTCTTGATTTCTCAAGCTACAAGCCCAATGATACTATACCAATCACATTTGTGCTCGATGCTGAAGTTTATTTTTCTTATATTATTTATTTGGGAAAAGAAGTAATTAATAGCGAGTTATTAGGGAATGTACGTTGTATAAAATTTAGTCCGAAGTTAATCAAAGGAACAATTTTTAAAGAAGGGGCGGGGATGACAGTTTGGGTTACAGATGATATGAATAAAATACCCGTTTATGTTGAAACCCCAATTATTGTAGGTACTATAAAAGTGAATCTAAATAAATATTCAGGTTTACGAAATAAGATTGAATGTATTGTTCCAAAATAAAAATACTCCTCTGGAAAATTAACCACTAAGGCACTGAGATCACTGAGTTTCTCTTTAAGTTAAATGTACCATTTGAAATCAATGTCATCCCGATTGGCTTTTGCCAAGAGGGATCTTGTTTATTATAATCTGTATTATTAATAAATAAGATCCCTCTCGAAAAGCTCGGGATGACAGAAAGGGATAGATTCAGCAAGAGTCGAGAATAGCCTTTTTGTTTCTTTGTTTTTAATTACAATCCAAAAACAGCCTCCGCTAAGCCAACTTCATCAAAGGATGCAGGTAATATGCAGGTTGATACCCCAAGTTCCTGTAATTTTTTCTCCGTTGATTTTCCTATTGCAATTACTTTTTGATTAGCATTAATCTTTGATTTTTCAAAAAAGGAAGCAACGTTCGAAGGGCTTGTAAATACGATTACTTCCGCATCAGGAAGTATTGAATTTTCTTTTTTTACTGTTTCATAAACTACCAGATCAGTTAATTTATCAGCATCAATAAACTGTTGCTGAATGGTTCGTAAACCTCCCTTAGCCTGTGGAAATAGAACGGTTTCGATTCCAACAGCTTTTGCAAATTTTTTGCCAACAGCCTTTGTATCGTTTATTGAACCTACGAATGCAGCATTTCTATTGTGCTTTTTTAATTCCAGTTCGGTAGATTTTCCAATTACTCCAAATTTTGTTTTGGGTTTTAATTCAGGGTTTTGCTCAAAGAAAAAATCAACAGCATTGGAACTGGCAAAAAACACCCAATCACTTGGAGGCGTTTGAGTAAGTGCTACTTTTTTTGTTTCGATGAATGAAATGCCGTGTACCTTATAACCATTGCCTTCCAATACATTTTTAAAAAATGAATCATCAGTTAAGTCACGGGTAATGATAACGGAGGTTGGTTGTATTGATTTTATTTTCTGAATAATTTTCTCTGCAAGACCTTCATCACTGTATGATTCAAGGTAAACCCGTTTAGGCATAGTATTCCAGGCTTCCGCTTTGGAAGCCCATACTTTAAATTTATTATTTTCTTTGAAGCAATAAACACCCAGTGGCAGTTGGCATCCACCATCCAAGAGGTTTAATACTTTACGTTCTACGCCTATTGTATCCTGAACTTTCTCCGAATTTAATTTGTTGATGTATTCAAATAATTCGTGATCATCAGCACGGATCTGTAGGCCTAATACTCCTTGTGCAGGCGCTGGAATAAACTCTTTCGGATCCAAACGTATTACTTTGAATTCACTCAGGTTAATTTTTAAACGCTCTATTCCAGCTGAAGCCAGCATAATGGCATCATACTTTTTGTCACGTAATTTTTGAATACGCGTAGGAACATTACCTCTTAGATCCACAATTTGAAGATCAGTACGAAAGGCCAGTAATTGCGACTTTCTTCGAGGTGAAGAAGAGCCAATAATACCATTTTTTTTGATCGCAAATTTCAGAGTATTGTCAGCCGATTCTTTACGAACTATTACAATATCAGCCGCATCTTCTCGTTCCGAAACAGCAGCAATTTTAAGTCCTTCAGGAGAAGTAGTAGGTAGATCCTTTTGTGAATGAACTGCCAGATCAATTTCTTTGCTTAACAAAGCCTCTTCAATTTCTTTTGTGAAAAAACCTTTTCCTTCCAATTTATCCAAACTCAAATTCTGAATTTGGTCACCTTGAGTAACAATGATCTTAATTTCGGCTGTAAGTCCAAGTTTTTGAACTTTGCGTAAAATATGATTCGCTTGCCATAGAGCCAAATCGCTGCCTCTTGAGCCGATTATTATTTTTCTATCCATTTTTTATATACTGTGTTTAATGGTACGCAGATTATTATGATCTGTTATGATTTAAAATGATCTGGATTTTTATTTTATGATAATTTTTTTATATAATTAAAAAAAGCCCTTTCGGGCTTTGTCTATATTTTTGTTTTAGAGTCCTCAAGCAAAATTTCCTTCGCCATTTTCATTGGTACGCTGATGTATTTTTTTTCCATGTAGGATAAGATTTTATCCAAGACCTCTTTTGATCCGGAATCCAAACTCAATATTTCTTTTGCAAATACTTCATTCGCAGTTTCTCTGATCTCCTTCATTTTCCTAGGCACTTCGCTCATTGCCAACTCTACTTTGCGTGTTTTTAAAAGTTGTTTAAATTCAATA
>JAIOQD010000310.1 GCA_021413595.1 Bacteroidota bacterium
AAAATTATTTGAAGAATTATTGCCTACTGCAAGTTTTGACTCTAAAATGCGATTAGCCTTATTAGATTGCTGTTACATTGATTGGAGCAAAATATCACCTGCAATTTTTGGCTCTATGTTTCAAAGCGTAATGAATCCAACAGAACGCAGAAATCTTGGGGCACATTATACAAGCGAAAAAAATATTTTAAAACTAATTAAACCACTATTTCTTGATGAGTTATGGAGAGAATTTGAAAGCATAAAAAACAATAAAACAAAACTTTTTGATTTTCATAAAAAATTGAGCACACTCAAATTCCTTGACCCTGCGTGTGGTTGTGGCAATTTTTTAATTATTACCTATCGGGAGTTACGCTTAATAGAGTTGGAGTTGTTGGGTTGTATTCAAAAAGGACAACAAGTTATTGATTTAAAATCCCTTATTTTATTGAATGTTGATCAGTTTTACGGAATAGAATATGAAGAATTTCCTGCACGCATTGCAGAAGTTGCCATGTGGTTAATAGACCATCAAATGAACATGGAATTTAGTTTAAAATTTGGTTTGCCGTTTAATAGGTTACCTCTTAAAAAAGCGGCAAATATTGTTCATGGAAATGCTTTGAGTATTGAATGGGCTGATTTACTTCATTTAAATAAAAATAATTATGATTTTATAACAAATGAATTAATTGTTACTGTTCAAGAGCCAACAATACACTACGATAAGCTTAATGTAAAAACACAAAAGTTATTCAAAGAAAAAAGTGTTAAAAATCAAAACAATGACTCTTTTGATTATATTTTAGGGAATCCGCCTTTTATTGGTTCTAAAGTAATGAGCCAAACTCAACGGAATGATGTTGTAAAAGAATTCGACAGCATACATGGAGCTGGAGTTTTAGATTATGTTGCTGCTTGGTATATAAAAGCTGCAAAATACATAGAGGGAACTAAAATTAAAGTTGCATTCGTTTCAACAAACTCAATAGTACAAGGTGAACAAACAAGCATTCTTTGGGGACAAATGCTGAACAAATACAAAATCAAAATTCATTTTGCACACCGCACATTTAAGTGGAGTAACGAAGCAAAAGGGAACGCAGCAGTTTATTGTGTGATTATTGGTTTTGCAAATTTCGACACCAATAACAAAAGCATATTTGAATACGAAGATATTAAAGGCGAAGCTCACGAGTTGAAAGTCAAAAACATCAATCCTTATTTAGTTGATGCAAAAGATTTATTAATAAATAAAAGTTCTAATCCAATTTGTAATGTTCCGAAAATGAGTTTCGGCAATATGCCTTTAGATGGCGGGCACTTGCTTTTATCAGACGAAGAAAAAAACGAATTTATTTTAAAAGAACCAAAAGCAAAGAAATATATTAAGTCTTTAATTTCTGCATACGAATTTCTAAATGGCAAAAAGCGTTGGTGTTTGTGGCTTGTTGATGCCGAACCAAGTGAGCTTAAAAAGATGCCAGAAGTTTTGAAGCGAGCAGATTTAGTTAAGAAATTTCGTTTAGGAAGCATAGCTCCATCAACACAAAAGTTTGCAAGCACTCCGACTTTATTTCGAGACAGAAACCAACCTGCATCATTCATTGTTGTACCAAGAGTTTCGTCTGAAAACAGAAAATATATTCCAATGGGATTTTTTGATAAAAAGTCTATTGTGAGTGATACTTGTATGTCTATTCCCAACGGAAGTTTATATCACTTTGGAATTTTAATGTCAGCTATGCATATGGCTTGGGTTAAATCAGTTTGCGGAAGATTAAAAAGTGATTTTAGATATTCCAAAGATATTGTTTATAACAACTACCCTTGGCCCGAAAACCCATCGAACAAGCAAGTAAAATCAATTGAAACAGCAGCACAAAAAGTATTGGATGTAAGGGAACAATTTCCAAACAGCTCACTTGCCGACCTATACGACCCATTGACAATGCCACCATCTTTAATAAAAGCACATAACGAATTAAATAAAGCGGTTGATTTGGCTTACAGACCGCAAGCATTTACAAGTGAAGCCAAACGAATGGAGTTTTTATTTGAACTCTACGAAAAATATACGGCAGATTTGTTTACAAAAGAGAAAACGAAAAAAATTAAAAAAGTAACAAGCTAAATAAACTTAAAAAATTTTACAAATCATTAAGAAAACCCCTCCTACAACATCTTAAAATCCCCAGCCTCCATCAAATCTTCTTCAGTTAATAATCCAGCATCAATAATATCTGATTTGTATTGAGCACGTAAAGCTCTAATCCATCTTTTGCCACGATCCGAAAGTTTAAAATCATCAGACATCAAACGTCCTCTCATTACAAGAATGCCAAGATCTGCGCCTTCGTATAAGTAGCCGTTCTTTTGTGTGATCTGGAAAAAAAATGCTTCATTATCATCTACCACAGATTGCCGGTGGGCATCCATTTTTTTGAATTTTATTTTTCCATTTTTTTTCATTTCCCAAATTCCGGATGCTGGAGCTTCGGTAACAATCGCCAATGTTTTTTTTGTATGTTTAATTATCAGTTGACTCCAACTGTCATTATTTTCAGGCTTTGCCCAGCGGTCAGTTAATTCCTTTACATCTATTTCGTAAGGAACATCCATCCATTCTAATAAGTGAAACAGAAAAAGAGGTACATCTTTCATCGCAAACAATGCGTGATTTGTTATTGAGCTTGCTCCCGAAATTCTTGGATTTAACTCCCCCAAATAAATTTCACCATTATCCTGATCGATCAAAAAATCAAGTTCAAAATATCCTTTATATCCTTCCTTACGAAGCTGGTCACCAAAAAGCTGAGTATATTTTGTTGCTTTTTCTCTTATGTCAGGAGTAAAGGCATTTGCATAAACCTCATTTCCACACCAGCCGCCTTTGTATGGAGTTAATTCTTTAAAACCAACCAATTCAGTCATTAAAGGAGCAACCAGTGTTCCGTGTTTTGTAACACATCCTTCAATTGCTGTTCCATAACAATTGATACGCTTCATTATTTTAACTTCCTTCTCTTTAATTATTTCTTCTTTGTGAAGATCAAACTCCTGTTCATTCGAAATAAAAAAGGTGGTATGTCCTGAATCTCCAAAGGGAGTTTGAACCACTAAATTTTTACCCAACTTTTCGGAAACTTTACGTAATTGAGAATAACTTTCTACAGATGACAACACATAGGGAACACAAGCTACACCTGCCTTTTCGTCTAAACGGTTTGTATTTACTATATTGTCAAGAAAAGTTCTAAGCTTGGCAGAAGGAAAGCAAACATCAAGCCCTAATGTTTTTGCAGCTTCTTCCGTTTTTTCATTAAACATCAAAAACAACGCTTTCCCGGCTTTTCCATCCAAACTCCTTGATTCTATATAATCTATTACTTCGGTATGTTGAAGCAAGTAGTTGTTTATATCCTCAATACTTTGGAATTCTTCGTGGGCCATTTCAACTTTTGGAGAAAACAAATTAGGATGCAAACCTTCGAAAGAATCGATATGACTGATGTATTTTAAATTACCTACCCATTCGTCAATGCCTAATAAATTAAAGCAGGTAGCACTTATAAAATAAATAGGTGTTTCGTTCGATTTGAAAAATTGCTTTATTTCAGCTAGTCCTTTTAACGTTTTTTGCTCTTTCATCACTTTATATTTAGATGTTGGGTATTAGATGTTGGATTATAGATGTTGGACGTTAGATGCTGAATTTTAGATGAATTTTAAATGTGTGGCTCTAATATCTAAAATCTAATATTCTATATCTAACATCGATCTATTATTTCTTTGTTTTAGCTTTATTCTCATTTAACTGCATCATCGCCCCCATTGCAGAAATTGTATTTTTCCGATTCAGCGCCTCTTCAGTAAATACTTTCAAACCAAGTTCAACCCGATAACCATGAATTTCTTTTACATCCAAAGCGATCATAAATCGGATAATTTCTTCACTAACCACTTGCCCCGGAACTAATATAGGGAAGCCCGGTGGATAAGGAATTACAAAGGAAGTAGAAACTAATTCCCTTTTT
>JAIOQD010000077.1 GCA_021413595.1 Bacteroidota bacterium
TGGTTCCTTTCCAGGAAAGTTCAAGCATAGAACCATAAGAATCGGCTGTAGGTCCACTTATGGTTCCGGAAGCCATCAGATCACCAATATTAATATTGCAGCCATTTGAAGTATGGTGCGCCAATTGTTGTTCCATGGTCCAGTACATAAATTTATAGTTGGACTTACAAATGTTAGTTTCTTCCCCTTTTTCGGGTTGAATAGAAACTTCAAGGTTAATATCGATATTTTTTTCTCCTTTGTATTCAAGATAAGGGAGCACTTTTGGTTCTTGTTTGTAACCTTCAGTGCGAAATGGTTCTAGGGCATCCAATGTAACGATCCAGGGTGAAATAGTAGAGGCGAAATTTTTAGCCAAAAATGGTCCGAGTGGAACATATTCCCATGTTTGAATATCGCGTGCGCTCCAATCGTTGAACAAGGCTAATCCAAAAATATGGTCATCAGCGGCTGCAGTTGAAACAGATTCCCCTAATTGTGTTTGTTTTCCAATAATAAATGCCACTTCCAATTCAAAATCCAACAATTTAGTAGGACCAAAAACAGGAGAATCAGAATCAGCAGGCTTTGTTTGTCCTTTGGGGCGGTGAAAGGATGTGCCTGATACAATGATGGATGAAGCACGTCCGTGATAGCCTACCGGTAAATGTTTCCAGTTAGGAAGTAAAGCATTTGCAGGATCCCGAATCATAATTCCTACATTTGTTGCATGATCTACGCTGGAATAAAAATCGGTATAATCGCCTACTTTCACAGGCATTTGCATTTGTACATTACTCATAAAATTCAACACCTTATATCGGGCATCTTTATTATCACGTAATTCGGGATTATTAATGCTCAACAGGTTAGATATGCGGTGACGAATTGATCTGCACAATGGTTTTCCAAGTGCAATAAAATCATTCAGGTATTGATTTGTAAATACTGAATCATCAATTTTGAAATCATCTAAAAAACCCAGTTTATTCAGTACTGACAAGTCAAGTACTTGATCTCCAATGGCTATACCTACACGTGAGTTTGAACTTTGAGTTTTGAAAATTCCGAATGGTAAATTTTGGATTGGAAAATCACTATTCGAAGGTACTTCGATCCATGACGTTAATGAAGGGTCGTTTGCTTTTATCATTCGGCAAAAATAGCAAATTCAATCAGATAATGCTGGTATTTGAAAATGAGTTTTGAGAATTTAGCAATTGGCTGATAAGCATACACAATTGGGAACCAATAAATTTCATTTTCAAATTGACAAATTTTTGAATTATCTAAATGATTTATTATATCTTTGACTTTTGCAAGGGACATAATTGTTTTATGAGAAAAATTTTTATTGTTTTTATTTCGTTTGTTTCCTCCTTTTCAGCCCTATCTCAGGAAAAACTGGGCATGGCCAACAGTAACTATTCAAGTGTTAATAGCATATTCCTTAATCCTTCATCTTCAGTAGATTCTAGAACTTTATTACAGTTCAACCTGATAGGGGCGAATATATATATGATGAATAATTTGGTGTATATGCCAAAATTCAGGGTTTGGATGGACAAGAGTTCGGATTTGCAGGACCCAAAGCTTAATACTTCCGGCCCATTCAAAAAATTTCTTTATTCAAAAACTGAAATTAACGGACCTACACTTGTTGTGAGCAACAGGGAAATAGGCTATGGCTTTTTTATCAGGGGACGTGTGGAGGCCAGTGTTAACAATATACCCGTAGAACTTACTAATTTATTGCTTGAACAAAAAATCGACACGGTCACAAATATAGATATTGATATAAAAAATACACGAATAAGCCAAATGGCTTGGGTGGAGTATGGAGTGAATTTTGGAAAGATGTATTTCAAACATGGAAACAAAATGATCACCGTTGGCGGTAATGCAAAATATTTAACCGGGATAAATATAGCTTATGGAAATGTTTTCAGACTAAATGCCGAAGTCAATGATACCAAATTAGATATAGCAAATCTTAGAGCCAAAATCAGGTATAATGAACCGGGATGGAATACCGGCAAAGGAATAGGGGTGGATTTTGGTATAACGTACAAAAAAACACTTAAATATTTAGAGAATTATTATGCCAATTCTCCAAAATCAAATTGCAAATACATCGATTATAAATATAAAATAGGTATATCTATATTGGATTTGGGAGCAATACGATTTACGCAAAACACTTTTAAAGGTGATGTTTCTGGAAGCACCTTAATTACAGATTTCAAACATACGGATCTTGACTCTGTGATCCGTTCTGATTTTAATGTTACTCAACAAAAGAACCAGCCCATTATGGCATGCCTTCCCACAGCATTTAGTGCTCAGGCAGATTTTAATTTAGGTCATCATTTTTACTTTAATGCTTCTGCAGTTCAATGTTTAACAACCTCAAGAATTATTGGGGTGCAGC
This sequence comes from Bacteroidota bacterium, assembly GCA_021413595.1. Classification (GTDB taxonomy): domain Bacteria; phylum Bacteroidota; class Bacteroidia; order 2-12-FULL-35-15; family 2-12-FULL-35-15; genus 2-12-FULL-35-15. Next base: position 2,411 of record JAIOQD010000077.1, read on the forward strand.
GTACTAATTTATTGTCCGCAGCAATCCGTTATGAGCGCAGAAATTTTGAAGTAGCCATCCCTCTTACATTACATAGGTATATATACCCTCAGCTTGGATTTGCTTTTCGGTTCAGAACTTTTGTGTTAGGTTTGGATAATGTGCTTCCTCTTGTTGTGAAAAGTAACACGTATGGAGCAAGTGTATATTTCAATCTGGGGATTTCAATTTTTAAAAATCCTGCTTGCAAAGCTTCAAAACCAAGGTATAATGCTCCTAAAAAGAACTATGAGGGTTATACATTTCTTAATCTAAAAGACAAACCCAAGAGAACAGTTACCGGTGACGGAAAAGGTGAAGCACCCGGTGGTTCAGGTACTACTAAAGGCAAGAAATCTTCCAAGAAAAAAGGGAAGAAAAAAGGAATATTTAAATCCAGAAGAAGTAAGAAATTGTAATATTATGGTTTAAAGCTGAAGGCTGTTTGGTATTCAGAACTGAACAAAGACATTTCTCAGAGCCTTAGATTTTGTTTAAACTGCATTCTCTTACTTTGTATAGATCCCTCTGTTAAGGTTTATTCTAAACCGCCATACTCAATGTCATTATTTATGGCTTACCCAGGTTTCTCGACAAGCTTGACCTCGTGCGCCTAACTGAATTAAAAAACCAAACAAAAACCCCTTACAAAGCTTGAAACTTTATAAGGGGCATAAGATAAGTACGTATGTTTGGATACCAATACAAACAATTCTCTAGTGAATTGACTGAAAAAACAGGTGATTAGTAATTCTACAATACAACTGAGGCAGCCTTTCTGCTCATCACCTTTTTTACAGCATTTACAATATTTACTGTATCTAAACCATATTTGGTCATCAACTGATCAGGTGTTCCGCTTTCTCCGAAACTATCATTTACAGCCACCATTTCAATTGGTGTGGGTAATTCGCGGGCAAGTAACTGAGCGATGCTATCGCCCAAGCCACCATTCATTTGATGTTCTTCGGCTGTAACCACACAACGTGTTTTTTTAGCGGATGCAATTACTGCCGAATTATCTAAAGGCTTAATGGTATGAATATTTATTATTTCCACATTAATTCCCTGTGCAGCCAATTCTTCTCCCGCTTCAATCGCTTTCCAAACTAAATGTCCGGTTGCAAAAATGGTTACATCAGTTCCTTCGTTTAGCATCACTGCCTTACCGATTTCAAATTTTTGATCGTTTGGCGTAAAATTAGGAACATTCGGGCGGCCAAAACGAAGGTACACAGGGCCATCATATTCAGCAATAGCAATAGTTGCAGCTTTGGTTTGGTTATAATCACAA
>JAIOQD010000490.1 GCA_021413595.1 Bacteroidota bacterium
GTAGAGTTAACCGAAACGTTTAAAAGTATTAGTACTGCATTGCCTGCTGATATACAGGATTGGTTAACTATGGCAAATACCCGTGCACGTTTACGAATGACAACTTTATATGCATTTGCATGCAATAAAAAAATGCTTGTGGTAGGAACTGGAAACAAAGTAGAAGATTTTGGGATCGGCTTTTTTACAAAATATGGAGATGGGGGAGTTGATCTAAGCCCAATTGCAGATCTAATGAAATCAGATGTGTTTACGTTATCAAAAGAATTAGGTGTAGTACAATCTATAATTAAAGCAAAACCTACTGATGGCTTGTTTGCCGATAGCAGAAGCGATGAGGACCAGATCGGTGCCACTTATGATGAGTTGGAATGGGCTATGGCGTTTTTAGATGAACCTGAAAATTTTATAAAATTAACCGAACGTCAACAAATTGTTTTGGACATTTATACAAGGATGAATAAAGCAAATCAGCACAAAATGAATCCCATTCCGGTTTGTGTAATACCTTCGGAATTAAAATAGATATCCATTAGCAAATTCGTTATTTAATATGATTCAGGAACTTTATAATCATTTTCTCAAACACCCTGTTGTTTGTACCGATACACGCGACATTAAACAAGGTTCGATTTTTTTTGCATTGAAAGGAGATAATTTTAATGCAAATAAATTTGCCGATCAGGCTTTGGATTCCGGTTGTTCTTTAGTGGTGATTGATGAGGAAATCTACAAAAAGGATGAACGATATTTTTTTGTGGAAGATGTGTTATCCACCTTGCAAGCCTTGGCAAATCATCATCGCAAACAACTATCAATTCCGATCATTAGTATTACGGGTACAAACGGGAAAACTACTTCGAAAGAACTGCTAAATGCAGTATTGAGTCAAAAATATAATGTACTTGCAACCAAAGGGAATTTGAACAATCATATTGGTGTGCCACTTACATTATTGAATATTACTAAACAGCACGAAATTGCTATTGTTGAAATGGGCGCGAATCATGTAGGAGAAATTGCAATGCTTTGTGCAATAGCTGAACCTGATTTTGGAATGATTACAAATATTGGAAAAGCACATTTAGAAGGGTTTGGCGGATATGAAGGAGTGGTAAAAGCGAAAAGTGAATTATACCAATTTATTCAACAAAAAGGAGGAAAAGTTTTTGTGAATGCGGATAATAAATTGCTTCAGCAACTTTCGGGTGGAATAGATAAAGTAACTTTCGGAACATTGAAGAGCGTTGATTTTGAAGGACAATTTGTGGAAAGCAATCCTTTTGTAAAATTGAAATGTTTTGTCAGCAGCCTGTATCGGCCATTATTTTGATGTTTCGGATAAACAAATTAAAGCAGGATTGGAAAATTATGTTCCTGCCAATAATCGTTCTCAAGTGATGCAGACAAAAAATAACTTGTTATTGTTAGATGCCTATAATGCAAACCCCTCCAGCATGAATGCTGCTATCGAAAATTTTGCACAAATGAATAAGCCTAATAAAATGGCCATATTGGGTGATATGCTTGAATTGGGTGATGATAGTGCAAAAGAACATGATAGTATTGTAAACCTGCTGAATGATAAAAATATAAGCAATTTAATATTGGTAGGTCTTTTTTTTAAGGAGTCCGGCAGATTAACTAATGCAAGGACTTTTTCTAACAGTGATGAAGTGGTGGACTATCTCAAACAACATCCTGTAAAAGACGCTACTATTTTAATTAAAGGTTCGCGAGGAATAAAACTGGAGAAGGTAGTAGAACTTTTGTAAATTGGAGAATACTGATATAGGCTTTTTTCTTAATATTTATATCTATAATCGGAATTTGTTAATGTTAAGTTAATTTAGATTTAACACAGAAGTTAAATCTAAATGGGTACTTTACATTTAATTAATTGAAAAAGAATGAGTACCGAACAAAAAATATTACTGGTTGATGATGAGCAAGATATTCTAGAATTTCTTAGTTACAATCTAAAAAAGGAAGGCTACAGTGTATTTATAGCTAATAATGGGAAAGAAGCCATAGCCGTTGCAAAAAGGGTAACTCCGGATTTAATCATATTAGATGTGATGATGCCGGATATGGATGGCATTGAAACGTGCAGAGGGCTGCGTGAAATTCCGGAATTAAAAAATGTGATGATCGCATTTTTAACTGCACGTAATGAAGATTATTCTCAAATTGCTGGGTTTGACGTAGGTGCCGATGATTACATTAACAAGCCCATTAAACCTAGGGTATTGGTCAGCCGTATTAAAGCATTATTAAGAAGAGGGACTAGTGCGGAGTCAAATAAAATAGAGAAAATAGACACAGGTGGGATTAAAATTGATCGTGAGCGTTATGTTATTGAAAAGAATGGTGTAGAAATAAACCTCCCGAAAAAAGAATTTGAATTACTTGCATTGCTTACTTCAAAACCCGGAAAAGTATTTACCCGCGAAGTTATTTTGGATCTGGTTTGGGGGGGAGATGTAGTAGTAGGTGACCGAACCATTGATGTTCATATCCGTAAACTACGTGAGAAGATAGGTGAAGATTTTATTAAAACAATTAAAGGTATTGGGTACAAATTTGAATTTTAAATATTTTTTAACACAGAGTGCACAGTGAAAACAGAGGTTCACAGAGTTTTTAAATTCTTAAAAAACATCAGCTCTTCTCTGTGAAAATCATAAAACTCAGTGATCTCTGTGTTAGTTTTTTTCAAGTCAGCTCAACTCAACACTCACTCCATTTCCGCTATTGCTATCATCAACTTTTCTAATTTTTTTTTCATTTCGGGAGGCGTACAATCATAGTTGTTTGCTAATAAGGAGAAGCAAAGCATTTCGCCTTTTTTGTTTTTTACATAACCTGCATAACCGCGTGCTCTTGTGATATATCCGCTTTTAGCACACAAATTATCTTTCGCACTAGTACCTTCACAGAAATTGTCCAAAGGGCCAATTTTTCCGGCAATGGGAAAGGAGTTATAATATGCTTTAAAGTTCTTGTCTTTTGCCATCAAACGTAAAATTTGAGCTTCGGTTTTAGTGGTAATTACGTTGGATCGGGAAAGTCCACAACCGTCATTCATAAAGAATCCATTAACATCTACACCTTTATTTTTCCAAAATGCGGTAATAATCTCCGTACCCTCATTTTCCCTGCCTATTCCATCTTTTTTGTAAGCAATGTATTTAAGCAAATGCTCGGCATATAAATTATTACTTTTAAAATTGGTCCAGTATATAATTTCATTTAGCGTTGGCGAATTGTGTTTGTATAAAGTATGTTTATTAGAAAAAAAATATTCATCCGCTTCTCTCAAAGCTCTCGTAGTTGTTGGTTTTTTTGTGATTTTTATACCGATTTTTTTTAATGAAATTTCTAATGATTGTGCGCAAAATAAGGCAGGGTCGGGTATAGAGCCTTCTACTTCATAATTATTTTTGTTCGCAGGAATTGTGCCTTGGATTTCACGGTAATAGGAGTAAGGGGCACCATAAATAAAAGCATTGTCATTATTTCCTCCCGATATCACATTATTTACCGTTTGCAAACCATCAATATAGGGCGTTGTTTTCGTGATTACTGTTTTACTTCCTACGGCTGCAGATTTCAAATACAAGGTGTATTTATTATCATGGTAGGATAATCCACTGGCACCTGCACCAAAATAATTTCCTATATCAGCCCATATCCATTGGGAAGGAATCATATTGTCATCGAAAATACTTGCATCACCTATAATAGCGCCTTCGATCTTTTTTATTCCTTTCTTTTTAAGTAATTCAGCCCATTTATCTGTTGTACTCAAGCTATCTTTTTTGTCTTTAAAATATTCCGATTCAAGAGTGGGATCGCCTCCTCCAACAATATATAAATTACCTTTAATTATTCCCGATATTGAATCAAATACACCATCATATTGAAGTTTTGTTTCGAATTTAAAATCGCCACCAAGCATAGATAATGCAGCCCCAGTAGTTACAATTTTTAAGGTACTTGCCGGAACCAGACTGATGGTGCTGTTGTATTCGGCAAGGATAGTATCTTTTTTTACAGGCATCACGCAAATACTCCAAACAGCATGTTTTAAAGCTTCATCGCTTTTTAATTTTTCAATTTCAATACTCAGTTTAGAGATACTTTGTGAATATGAAAAAATAATTTGCAACAAAAAAAGAAATATGATTAAAGATCTTTTGATCATTCTTTTTAATTAATTTTCACCCTTTGTATTGGTTAGCCTCATAGAGTTTCGAACTCTGCCGGATTAATTTAAAATAATTCCACTGAATTATTTATCGTTGGAAAAGAGAACTTTTTCCTGCAAAAGCTTTGTCAATTTCGTTCGCAAGTTTGCGGTCTTTTTCAGTAATAGTGTTGCCTTCATCATGGGTGCAAAGGGTAATATCTACTTTGTTATATACATTGCTCCAATTTGGATGATGGTTCAGTTTTTCGGCTACCAGTGCTACTTTGGTCATAAAGCCAAATGCTTCAACAAAATTAGTAAACTGAAAGCTGCGTTTCAATTGGTCATTTTCTTCTTTCCACATAATTTTTTGATTAATAGATTTTTAATTTAATGATTTAGTGATTTGCGAGACTCGTGTTTGGATGTTAGTACATGCTTAAGCCTTCTTTATTGGTAATTTTGTGTTAGGGATTCTTTTGACAAGCTCAGGATACGTTCTTCTCTGAAGAATAAATTCCGCGTAAACCCTTTTCTTTTTAGAAAAGGGAACACCCAAATAAACTGTTAATTAACAGAAAAAATAAAACCTTCAGCTATAATTAAGTCCCCAATTCAATAACTGCCATTGTAAGCCTGCTTATGCAAACCAATTTACCTTGTTCATTTTTTATTTCAATACTCCAAACATGTGTTTTTTTACCAATATGTATTGGTTTAGCCTCAGCATAAACAAATCCACCACCAGCAGGGCGTAAATGATTGGCATTTATATCCAATCCTACACAGGCATAAACAGTGGGATCTACAATTAAATGAGAACCGATACTGCCAAGTGTTTCGGCTAAAGTAACGGATGCTCCACCGTGCAATATATTCATTGGCTGCACTGTGCGGTGATACACTGGCATTCTTCATTTCACTGAATCCGATGTAATTTCGATGATTTCAATTCCAAGATTTTCGGCCATATTGTTTTTTAAAAAGCCTTGAATGTCTTCAACTATATAAGATTTAAACCAAATGCTCATAGTGTTTTTGTTTTTAAAACGAAATTAAGAAGAATTCGCTTATGGAATTTTTAAATTATTGCATCTATGAAATAAAATACTTTATTTTACAATAATTCATAAAAACCTCTAAAAATGAAAACTATGTATTCTCTTATTCTAGCAATTGTAATGTTAAGTTCATGTGGTAGCGACAGGTCTGGTGACTACAATAGTTTAATGCCTTCAGCAGAAAAAAGTACTAGTAGCGAGATGAGTCCACCGCCACCTCCTTCACCTCCTGCTGATGCGCCAATGGATGAAGGAACCAGTGTTACTTCAAATGAGTTAAATGAAGGCACAGCTGGCAGTTCGGTTAAAAATGAAGTTTCAACGGTTGAACGAATTAAGATCCCTGAAAAAATAAAAAAGACAGCAGATCTGAATATTACAGTAGAAGATTACAAAAAGGCAAGAACTGAAATTGAAAAAATTGTAAAATCCGGAAATGCTTATATAGGAAGCGAAAATGAGCAGAATACAACCTATAGCATCACCAATTATATGGTGATTCGTGTGTTGAACAGGGATTTTGACACTATGGTAAATAAGCTGTTAACTGTTGCAAGCAATGTAAATTCAAAAAACGTTACTGCCGAGGATGTTACTGCCCAGTTTGTTGATATTCAATCTCGTTTGAAATCAAAGAAAGAAATCGAAAATCGTTACCTGAATATTTTACAAAAGGCATCTAAAGTGTCTGATATTTTGGAGATAGAACAAAAATTGGGAGAGATACGTGAAGAAATTGAAGCCAAAGAAGGTGAATTAAAATTTTTGTCGGATCAGGTAAATTATAGTACTATCAATTTGAATTTTCATCAGGAATTCGAATATAC
>JAIOQD010000491.1 GCA_021413595.1 Bacteroidota bacterium
TGTTACTGTTTATCCATTACCTACTGCAACAGCCACAAATACTGCCAATGGAACTAGTTGTAACGGAGATACTATAAACCTGGTTTCTTCCGGAGGCACATCGTATTCATGGTCGGGACCGAATTCCTTTAGTTCAACTTCTCAAAACCCTACAATACTCTATTGTACAATAGCTATGAGCGGAATCTATACCGTTACTGTAACAGATGCCAACGGTTGCACCGATACTGATACAGCACAAGTACTGATATACCAGATACCTCAATCCGTGAATGTTTCGAGTGTAGCAAAATGCGTTGGTGATTCATTATTTTTAACTGCAACAGGTACCGGAACTATAAACTGGTACAGCGATCCATTATTAACTAATTTAGTTCAGGCCAATAGCAGTACCTACGTACCTAATGTTCCTATTGGAACTACGCTTACATATTATGTGGTTGCCGAAAGTAATGGCTGCGTAAGTCCGAACTCTATTGCATCAGCTACACTTAATAATTTTCCTGCTGCAATTGCTACCAATGGTGCTGTTGGACTAATGTGTACAGGAAATACCTTGTATTTGATTTCTTCAGGTGGTACAATTTTTTCTTGGACAGGACCAAATTCCTTTACCTCAAACCTCCAAAATATTGCACTCTTTAATTCCACAACTGCTATGAGTGGTATATACACAGTGGTTGTAACAGATGCCAATGGTTGCACCGCTTCTGACACTACTGCGGTGTTGATACACCAAACTCCATTGCCTGTTTCTGCTTCAGATGCATCAACATGTACTGGTGAACCAATAAATCTGGTAGCTACCGGCCCCGGAACAATAAATTGGTATAGTGATCCGGGTTTAACAAATTTAGTTCAAGGCAATAGTAGCACATATTCGCCTAATGATCCAGGCACAATTACAACCTACTATGTAGTTGCCACAAGTAATGGTTGCGTTAGTACAGTCGAAACTGTAGTAGTTAGTAATTTTAACATTAACGCCAGTGGAATTGCAAGTGCTTATACCGGCTACGCTCCGATAGGTGTTGATTTTACTAATTTAAGCACAGGAGTAGATACTTCAGATAATTTCCTATGGATTTTTGATAGTGAAAACACTGCCACTACTTTACATGCTTCAAACACTTTTGCTGAAGGAGGAAACTATAATGTTGCCCTTGTAATAACTGAAACAACCAGTGGATGTATTGATACTGCATTCATTAATGTTATCTATGAAAATGGATCAGAATTAATTATACCTAATATTTTTACTCCTAATGGTGATGGCATCAATGATGTGTTTATCATGAATGCCAACGGGATTAATACATTTCACGCAGTATTGTATGACCGTTGGGGGATAAAAATGTACGAGTGGAATTCTATTCTGGGTGGTTGGGATGGCAGATCAATGGGTGGAAATCAGGCATCTCAAGGGACTTATTTCTATATAATCGAGGCTACTGCTTTTGATGGGAAAGAATATAAAGTACATGGCACTTTTCAGCTGTCTAAGTAAATTTCTGCGTCCACATTGGCACATTTATTTTGTTTTGCTAATTAATCAGCACTCGTTTGGAGTTCCTTTGTATCAGTCTTTTGTATTCAACTTACATTAAAAAAAACAAGCTACCGCAAAAGGGTTGTTTTCTTTACAATCCTTGCGTTTACTTCTTTTTTATATTTTAATCCGGCCCCAACATATTTTATCTGTTTATTGTAAAAAAAAACAATGGTATTATCACTGCTTTAACTTTGTTTTATGAGCAATATTTTGTATTATTGTAACAACAGCATTAAAACAAAAATTCTGCATTCTATTTTTAAAACTCAGCCATGAAAAAAAAATTACTTTTTTTACTTTTTCTTGGCCTCTCTCTTTTTTCTTTTTCACAGCAGAAAACAACTATTATTTCTGCTGATCCCATTACTTTTCAATTAAAATCAACAAATAAAGGTACACTCTCCATTTTTGTAACCGATGCCGAAAATGGGTATGGAACTCCTGCAGAGATCTTATTTAGCAACGGAAAAACAGCCGTAACACTACAAACCAATGAAGGCGGCCATTTAGTGTTTAACGGTTCAGAAGGTAACTATAATGTTACCATATCTGCCGTTGGTTACAATTCCTTAAATACCTACTTTATAATTGAACAGGGTAATACGGTAAATATTGAAGCTATCATGGAAAAACAGGTTAAACCCTCTGTGGAATACATGATCTATACATCTCCGGTGGTAGAAGGCTATGTGATTGATTTTGAAACAGGTAAACCGCTCGCTGAAGTTGAGGTAAAATTAACAAATGAAGCACTTCATACAAAAACCAATAAACATGGTTTTTTCTCCATTTCACCCAATCAATTTTCTATAATTGCACAGTCGGAGGATAAAGCCATCAGGAGTGATTTCTCATTCAATTTGCTTGGTTATTCTGCACAAACAGTAGAAAATCTACTCATGATTCCCGACAAAATAAAATTAAAAATTGCTCTTAAAAAAGGTTCGGGAAGTTATACTGATAGATACTTTCAGCACGTTTTAGACGGCACACAACAAGATGTGGAACAGTATGAGAAAGCAGCTCTTCAGGAAAATGCATTTAATCCAAAATCTGATAACAACCCTCCGCCCGAAGTGGCAGCATGTATAGTGCCCACAACTATTCGTGTTGGTGTTAATTGCTCTTGTACAAACTGTAGCAATGTTAGTGTGATGAGTTTACAGCATTATGTTGAAAGCGGACTAGATAATGAATGGATACCAAGTTGGCAATTTAATTCATTAGCTGCAGGATCAATTCCTTATAGAACGTATGGAGGATACTATGTCAATCACCCGGTAAACTCCAATTTTGATATTGCCTCCTCCACTTGCAATCAGGTATGGGGGGCAACAATTTATTCTAATTCACAAAGCGCTGCTCAACTTACAAGCAATCAAATTTTAAC
>JAIOQD010000492.1 GCA_021413595.1 Bacteroidota bacterium
ACAGCCATATATGCACCACAGCCATCTTTCTTGAGAAAAGCGGCAGGTTACAATATTTAGGAAGGTAATAATAGATACCTCCGATGGCACTCAAAAATATCCATGAAACTACTAATGAAACATGAATAGGTCTGTTTTTAAAGAATGGCAAGAGATCGAAGAAACCGGGAAAATCAAATTGAAAGGCACTTAAACTACCAAAAAACATCCCAGCCAATAAGGCTATGATCGAAAGGAAAATAAAAAATACTCCAACTTCTTTTTTCATTGAATCGCTTTTTGAATAATAGTTCCATCATATTGTACTTCAAAATTCCTGACAGGAGAAATGCCTGTTTTATCAACATAATTCAGGTATTCGGTAAGTGCATTCACTTCGGCTTCTCCAAGATGGAAATTTGGCATCTGTTGAGTTCCGTTTTTAATAAAACTTTTTACATACGATTCACCTTTTCCCGGATCTGAAATAACATTTGTAAGATCAGGTCCCATATAGCCCCCCAGACCATATAGTTGGTGACAAGAGGTGCAGTTGTATTCCTGATATAATAATTTCCCTTTTTTTGCCCCTTCTGTTAAGAATTTTTTGCCTCCATCATTTTCAGTACCTAAAGTGTAGATAAAAAAACCATAGATTATAAACAATAAAAACAAACTCCAAAATATAATGCGTTTTAATTTTGTGGTCATACCGTCTGCCTTATTTGTTTAATTTATCAGCCCCTGTAGCAATTAATGAAAGGGCATTCATATTACTGATTATAAACTTTCGATTATTAATGGAAAGTATTTTCTTGTTAGTAAACTCTAAAAGTATTTTATAAAGATAATTTTTAGTAGTACCCACAAAGTTAGCAAGATCTTTAACTGAATAATTAATAACTACATTTTTATCACTATCCGGATTATTTTTAGATATCGTAATTAGTATTTCTGCAAATTGTTGTTTAATAGTTTTTTTTGAGATACTTGTAATTCGCTGTTCAACAAAATTTATTTTATCACATACATTCTTCATCAATTGAACAAAAGCAAGAGGTTTTTTGCTCAGAAGAATTTGTAAGTCAGAAGATGTAATGAAGCAAGCCGAAGTTTCGCTTAATGCGGAAGCTGAAAATGAATATACTTCATCGTTTATAAAAGAATTCAATCCTATAATATCACCTTTACCGGCAACCCACATTATAAAATCTTTATTTTTAATTCCCTTCTTGAAAATTTTTACGGTACCTTTTTGAATACAATAAACACCGGATACAAGAACACCACTTTTAATTAGATAGGCTCCTTTGTTATATTTTTTCTCCTCTCTGTTCAGAGTTTTTTTATTGAGTAATTCAGATGAACAATTTTCATTAGTTGTAAAATTGTGAAGCCAGCAATTTTCGCAACATACAGAGTTTTCTGAAAAAGCAATCATATTCCTGGTAATATTCATTTTTAAATATTTTTTTTCAACAAAGATATTATCATAAAAATTTCCAAAATATGATACGAGTCATAGAAGTTAAAATGATAATTTAAAAAAAAACATCTGTTTTCTATTGTTTTTAGGTCTATTTTATCGGTCAATACCTCGATGCTCTGCATCGGAAATTAAAAAGTCCGAAGTTTCTTTTTGTTTGATACCCAGAGAGCTATGCTTCGGGCTAGTTCATTTGAAAAATAAACCTGTGAAATTTTAAGGGAATCAAAATAATTTGAAGAACAGGGTTATGTTAAGTCTGAAGAAAGCAAGGGATGCGCTGAACTGGTTTCTGCATCCATGAGATTCAGAATAAATACGGAATTATTCAATACGACAAAGTACATTTAATAGAACACTAGTAATCATCCAATGAAAGTGAAATGTTATTCATTAACATTTGCAATCTTCAATAATTTGTTGATGTTGGTTATTTTTATACTTTTTCCAATGATTTTAATAATAAGATCGGCATTAAATTCTGATAAGATACGAATACATGTTTCGGTAGAAGTTCCTGCAATATTTGCAATTTCCTCTCGGGTTAGGGTGGTATTAATTGTTTCTGTTATTTCATCAATGCCATAATATTGCTTCAGCATTATTAAAGCTTCTGCAATGCGTTCTCTTACTGGCTTTTGGGCCATATTTAATATTATTTGTTCTGCTATCCTTAAATCTTTGGTAAGTAATTTAATCGTTTGAATTGCAAATTTTGGATTACAAGTCAGTAATTCATCTATTGTGTATTTGGGAAGACTACAGATCATTGCATCTTCCATCACAGAGGCAGAGGCATAATATTTCTCTCCTCCTAAAAGTGCTCTGTATCCAATGACATCGCCTTTTTTTGCAAAACGGACGATTTGCTCTTTTCCATCCTCTCCTAGTTTGAATATTTTTACTTTGCCCGAAAAAATACAGAATAGATTTCTCGACTGCTGTCCTTCATAAAAAACAATTTGTCCCTTTTTATAAAGGTTATGAACTTTATTATCCGAAAGATTTAATTCTTCAACATTGTTTAGTGAACAAAACATGGAAGAGTTAAATGAATCACATTTAGAGCAGTGTGGAACATTGATTTTTTTTGATTTTTTGTCCATTTCAAGTGTTCTTAAATTGTAAGAACAAAGGAAAATATAATTCATTAAAGAAAAGATGATAAATCTCATATTCTAAAAAATAGGAAAATTGAAAACAATATATGTGCAAGGCTTTATAAGACTCGTAGTAATTTCTGTTGTATGATATTGGTCATACTATTAGCCACCGCTAATCATAATTCTAACCATTATGAATCATGTTTTAATAAAAATCTTCGCTTTATGTTTGCAATCAAATTGTTCACGAAAACAAAAAAATATGAAAACAAAAATTCAAAAAGGAGCTGTGCTCACCGCAATTGTTGCATCAACGGCAATAATTTCAAATGCACAAACGACTTTAACAGGCGAATTGCGGCCTCGTTTCGAATACCTTCACGGTTTCGGTTCTCCAGCAGATACACTTCAAAAGTCAGCTCAATTTATTCTGCAGCGTACACGATTAAATTTTGGCTATAAAGCCGATAAATTTAAAACTGGAATAGTGCTTCAGGATGTTAGAGTTTGGGGTAATCAGTCACAATTAAATTTAGGCGATGGAGGAGGAACATTTGGCTTGCATGAAAGTTGGGCAGAGTATTCTTTTAATACAAAAATTTCAATAAAACTTGGACGTCAGGAATTAAATTATGATGATGAAAGGATGTTAGGAGCTGTGAATTGGGCACAACAAGCAAGGAGTCATGATGCATTTGTTTTGAAATATGCGGATAGCACCTTCACAGCTCATGCAGGAGTTGCCTATAATCAAAATGCAACATCCACTACCGGAACTCTCTATTCTATTGCGAAAAGTTATAAAGAGATGCAATATTTATGGTTAAATAAACAAATAAAAAGTTTAAACGTTAGTGTTTTAGTATTGAATGTTGGTCAGCAATCTCCTGCTTCTGTGCATAGTACACGTTATACTACAACAGCCGGTACACATATTGAATACAAAGCTAAGCCATTTTTTGCAGGCTGCAATTTTTACTATCAAACAGGTGATGATATGACATTGTCAAGTAAAAAAAATCCAAAAAAAGTTAATGCCATGAATGCCGCTTTTGATGTGGCCTATACAATGAAAGAAAAATTCACAATAGGTTTAGGGTATGAATACTTATCTGGACAAAGCCAAACAGATACAACTACTGCCTATAAAGATGTGAACCATTCTTTCAATCCTTTATTTGGCACCAACCATAAATTTAATGGATACATGGATTATTTTTATGTAGGAAACCACATTAACAATGTAGGATTACAGGATGTAATTGTTAGATTGAAATACAAAAAAGAAAAATGGAATATTGCTTTTGATTTTCACCAATTCATGACAGCGGCAGATGTTTTAGATACAAAAGAATTAACTAAAACCGGACAATATACCGCAATGAATAGTTTATTGGGGGCAGAAATTGATTTAACGTTTGGTTATAATTTACCGGGAGGTGTTGGTATAGTTGCAGGCTATTCTCATTATTTAGCTTCTGAAACATTAGGAATAATAAAAAATGTTAAGGATTGGAAAGGAGATGGGCGTACAGATCAGATTAGTAATTGGGCCTATATTATGATCGCATTTAAACCCAATTTCCTCAAACAATAACATTTATATTTTCCAATTTCTTTAAAATGAATTTTAGTTTTAATAGCTTGAATATGAGACAATACGGTAAAAGAGAGAGCGCATTTTATGATATACATCATATTCCAAACCATCCAATATCAGATTTTAAACCATCAAGTATCATTTTTCACAATTTTTTTTTCGTCTAAGTTTGTCAAGAAATTAATTCTCTAAACTAAAAACCAACATTATGAAAACTAAACTAATAATTCCGATCACTGTTTCTCTCTTCTCTTTGTTTTTTTCCGCAAAAGCTCAGGATGGTAAATCAATTTTTGCGGCCAAATGTGCTGCATGTCATTCTATTGGTAATGGTCGTTTGGTTGGTCCTGATTTGAAGGGAGTACATTCAAAATACAATTCGACCTATTTAGTGAAGTGGATCAAATCCTCCCAATCTGTTATTAATTCAGGAGATGCAAAAGCTAAAGCGTTGTTTCTTGAATACAATTCTATTGTAATGCCGGATTTTTTGGATTTAAAGGATGCAGATATTAAAGCAATTGTTAGTTATATCAAAACACAAAGCGGAGGTACAGTGGCTACGAAATAACCAAACTAGGCGGCTAAAGCAAAAAAAGCATAACAATAATAGTATTTTATATAATTCAGGTTCTCATAAAAATACCTTAAGAATTAAAAAATTATAAAGACAAAATTTAGTACGAATATTTAAAAGAGTAAAACTATGGAAAGTAGAAGAAAATTCCTCCGAAATGTTTCCCTTGCAGCGATGGGTGCAATTGTTGTTTCTCAATTAGAAGCGAAAGGGTTCAGCGAAACTTTTGCATTTTTTGATCCTGTGGATGTTAAAAATCCTCTTGCTGCTTATCCTAATCGTGATTGGGAAAAGACATATCGTGATATATGGAAGCATGAAAGTGAATTTACTTTCCTCTGCGCTCCCAATGACACACATAATTGTTTATTGAAGGCGCATGTTAAAAATGATACCATTGTGCGTATTGCACCAAGTTTTGGATTTTCACATGCAGAAGATTTGCAGGGCAACAAAGCTTCTGCTAGATGGGAGCCACGTTGCTGTCAAAAAGGATTAGCACTGCATAGAAGATTTTATGGCGACAGAAGGGTTAAATCACCTGTTGCGCGTGAAGGGTTTTTGTTATGGGTAAAAGATGGATTTCCGAGAGAAAGTAATGGTAAAGCACCTGCAAAATATTTTGAAGGAAGAGGAAAGGAACCTTTTGTGAAAATCACTTGGGAAGAAGCTTCTGAATTAACTGCTAAGGTATTGCAGAATATTGCCACAACTTATAATGGTAAAAAAGGAGCAAAATACCTTGAAGAACAAGGTTATGCTCCTGAAATGATTGAAGCGGCTCATGGAAAAGGAGTACAGGTATTAAAGTTCAGAGGGGGAATGGCAGCGCTGGGTGTTACTAGGATTTTTGGTATGAATCGTTTTGCAAATTCACTTGCATTACTTGATTCAAAAATTAATAAGTGTAAGCCCGAGGAGGCTAAAGGAGCCAGAGCCTGGGATAGCTATGCATGGCACACCGACTTGCCTCCGGGGCATGCAATGGTTACAGGTCAGCAAGCAATGGACTATGATTTAGTTTGTGTTGAGCATAGCGATCATATTGTGGTTTGGGGTATGAAC
The DNA here is from genome assembly GCA_021413595.1 of Bacteroidota bacterium. GTDB lineage: Bacteria > Bacteroidota > Bacteroidia > 2-12-FULL-35-15 > 2-12-FULL-35-15 > 2-12-FULL-35-15. Next base: position 5,811 of record JAIOQD010000492.1, read on the forward strand.
TGGATTACCACAAAAATGCCGGATGCACATTGGCTCACAGAAGCAAGAATGAAAGGTGCAAAAGTTACTGTGATTGCGTGTGAATATAGCGCAACAGCAAACAAAGCAGATAATGTATTAATTGTTCGCCCAGGAGTTACACCTGCTTTAGCATTAGGCTTTACTAATGTTATTATTAATGAAAACTTATTTGATGTTGAGTATGTGAAGAAATTCACAGATATGCCTTTCTTAGTTAGAATGGACAATAATCAATTCTTAAAACCCACTGAGGTAATAAAAGAGTACCAAAATAAAGATATCGTTGATTATATCCATGTGATGAAAGCAGGAGAAAAGGCTTCTCCTATGCTTAAACAAGAAGGAGCATTTGTTTCTGAAAAGGATAGGAAAGATTGGGGAGACTTTATGGTTTGGGATGAAAAAAAGAATGCTATTGTACCTATTTGCCGTGATGATTATGGAAAAAAAATGAATGAGCAAGGGATTTTTCCATCACTTGAAGGTAAATATAAAGTAACATTATTAGATGGGAAAGAAATCGAAGTTCGCACTGTTTTTGATTTAATAAAACAATATGTGAATGAAAACTTTACCCCTGAAATTGTTTCTGAAATAACCTGGGCGCCTATAGAAGGGATCAAAACCATCGCAAGAGACATTGCAAAAAATTCAGGGAAAACATTGTTTGCAATGGGAATGGGACCGAATCAATTTTTCAATAATGTTCTGAAAGACCGAACAGTTCTTCTACTTGCTTCTTTGACAAAAAATATTGGAAGAGTTGGTGGAAATGTTGGAAGCTTTTCAGGTAATTACCGTGCAGCATACTTCAGCGGTCTTCCTTCTTATATTTTAGAGAATCCTTTCAATATCCAAATGGAAGAAGGGAAACCGGCTGATGTTAAAAAATATTTTTCATACGAATCTGCACACTTCTTCAATAATAGTGATCGTATGTTAAAAGTAGGTAACAAAGTGTTAACAGGAAACACACACATGCCTACACCTACCAAATCCGTTATGGTTTCCAATGGTAATTCATTGTTGGCAAATAATAAAGGGCACTATGAAGCAGTTGTAAACTCCTACCCAAAAGTAGAATTTATTGGTGTATTTGATTGGTGGTGGACAGGTTCTTGTGAATATGCTGATATTGTTTTTGGTGTAGATTCATGGGGAGAGTTCAAATCACCAGATGCAACCATGTCGGTAACTAATCCTTTCTTATACATTTATCCAAGAACTCCTTTAGCAAGAATTTATGATACCAAAGGTGATCTCGAAGCTATTGCAGGTATTGCTAATGCGATGGCAAAGCTAACTGGTGATAAACGTTTCAGCGACTATTTCAAATTTATGAATGAAGGAAAACCTGAAGTTTATTTACAAAGAGTTTTTGATTTAAGCCCTGCTACAAAAGGTTATAATGTTTTGGAAATAGAAGCAAAAGCCAAGCAAGGAATTCCAACTTTGCTGATGTCAAGAACATACCCCAAAATCAGTGGATATGAGCAAGTGGAGGAAAGTAAACAATGGTACACTAAAACAGGAAGGCTAGAATTTTACAGAGATGAAGCAGAATTTCTGGCTGACGGTGAAAATATGCCAGTAC
>JAIOQD010000493.1 GCA_021413595.1 Bacteroidota bacterium
ACAAAATGCGGAATTTTCGGAAAAAACAAGAAAACAAATTAGAAAAATTTCAACCTTCTCCAGAGAGACGATTAACAAGATCTACGTCCTTACACATTTCTTTAAACTAATGCTCATATTTTTTTTCGAGAACTCCTCAAATCACCTTTGAAGTAAGGCTTTTCAAAACACGTTCTTTATAAACCGCTGTATTTATTTTTTTAAACAATATCTCGCAATCGGCAGAGAGTTTAATTTTCACCCTTTTTATTTGTTTTAATTCTGAAGTTCCCATGGCAACCTTATCTACAATCGCTTCATTCAAATGTTGTTTTATAACCTCACAATCATGCCATTTACCAAGTAAGTTTTGTAAAGGCTCGGTCTCTTCTACTAATTTAATTTGTTTAGAAAAATTTAAATTTTTAATGGTATAATGAAACTCTTTAATTAGTTTGCGAAGCTCGTGAGCCCTTTCTATTTTCAACTGTTTCCCCAAAATTAAATTTTTAATTTCTTTTCTCTTTTTGTTCAAATACAATTGAGGGTCGTTTTTATCAATTATTTTAATTAATGTAAAAACCTTATTATTCGATTTTTTTAACCTGTTTCGTAAGTTCGCATTTATCAACAAAAAAAATATTCTTTTTTCTTCCAGCCTTGCTTTTTTTAGATTTTGTAAATGTTTTTTGAGTCCCTTATAAAGGACATATTTTTTCAGTGATGCTTCTTCCACATGAAGTTCTCTAACCTTGCCAGCCTGTTTGAAAATGGATCGAAAGGGTTTGAACTCTTTTTTCCATTCCATTTTTTTTGAACAAAAATGCACTAATTTATATAGCGCTTTTAATTTTTTTATTTCTGTGCGTAGTTTATGAAAATCTTCAAGAGTGAATTCCCAAACAGGTTTGCCCAGAAGAAAATCAATAGTATGGCTGCGTTTTTTTAATTTTTTTTTAAGTTCAGCTCTTACTTTCATATTGAATACCTAAAATGAAAAATAAAATGGACTCCGTTTTTAGAAACTTAATTCTACAATGAAATTAAATCGTTTTGAACTAACGAACAACAATAAAATTACGCGTTAACTAAAACCTGCTCCAAATTGACCTCCTTAACTTTTGCCCTTTTTAAATACTCAATGCTTTCGGTAACTTTTTCGCTACAAAGGGTGATGAAATAGCCCTTTGTAGCATTATCAATCGCGTACTGTATGGCCTGAATTTCATTCGATATAATTTTAACCGGCAAATCAGGGTTAACACGGTATATTCCTTCCTTAAGCAACCTTGTCATTTCTTCTTCCAACATTCCTCTCATATCTTCATCATGTCGTATAATTATTTCATCAAACATTTCAGCGGACAAACTACCGATGATACGTATGTCTTCTTCCCTGCGATCGCCAGCCACTGAAATAATTCCAACTTTTACTGATGCAGGTGTTTTAGCAAGAAATTTTTTCAACTCTTTAAATCCATCAATATTATGGGCATAATCAATCATAAAATCAAATTCTTTAAAATTAAAAATATTCATTCGGCCCGGTGTATGGGAAGGAGAAGGAATAAAGGATTGTAATGCCATCCGAATATCATTGATTGTAAAATTCTGTATTACAGCTGCCAATACTGCAGGCAACAGGTTTTTTATCATACATTCCGACCGACCGTTAAGGCTTAGCGGAATATCGGTAATTTTATTTACTGGTGTTTTCCATTTCCCTTTACATATTGTCAAATATCCATTCAGCACAATAGCTGCTAAACCGCCATCTTCGCAGTGCTTCTTCACTCTTTTATTTTCCTGATCGATACTAAATAAAGCGATTTTACAATCTAATTCTTTATGCATATTATACACCAGATCATCATCCGCATTTAGTATTGCATAACCGTTTTCTTTAGTAGTAAGTGGCACTATAATTTTAACTTTGGCCATTTCCTCCAGCGTATGAATATCTTTTAAACCCAAATGATCCTCAGTAATATTAGTTACAATGCTGATATCGCAGCTATCAAAACCCAGTCCGGAACGAACTATCCCACCTCTTGCACATTCTAATACTGCAAAATCAATTGTTGGATCAAGTAAAACTGCTTCTGCACTCATAGATCCTGTACAATCGCCATAACATACAGCGTGATCCTGTATATAGATACCATCTGTAGTAGTAAAACCAACTTTGTACCCACCAGCATGTTTAGCTAAATGAGCAATAAGGCGTGTAGTTGTTGTTTTACCATTGGTTCCGGTAACCGCTACCAAGGGGATCCTGCCGTTATCTCGATCAGGAAACATCATTTCTATTATCGGTTCAGCAACATTCCGTGCTAAACCGTTTGCCGGTTTAAGATGCATACGCAAGCCAGGACAGGCATTTACTTCTACAACACCTCCTAAAGAACGTGTAAGGGGTGCCTTAATGTCACTGGTCACTATATCTATTCCACAAATATCCAGATTTAAAATACGTGCAATCCTTTCCGCCAAAAATACATTGAAGGGGTGAACTATATCTGTCACATCTGTTGAAGTGCCACCTGTACTTATATTTGCTGTATCCTTTAAAAACAAAACTTCTCCCATCGGTAATACTGATCCAACTTCAAGATTTTTTTTTGTAAGAATATTCTCTGTCATTTCATCCACCTTTATAGAGCTCAGAAATTTTTCATGGCCCTCACCTCTGGCAGGATCCTGATTTGTTTGTTCGATCAACTCAGTAACGGTTGAATTACCATCACCTATTACCAATGAAGGAGTACGCTTAGCTACAGCAACTAATTTATAGTTAATTACAAGAAAACGATAATCCAAACCGGAAATGAATTCTTCCATAATCACTTCATTTGATTCCAATTTTGCAATATGAAATGCAGCAATCGCATTTTCAACATTCTGAATATTAATACTCACTCCTCTGCCATGATTTCCATCAATTGGTTTTATTACTATTGGAAATTCGACATTATGTAATTGCCTTTTTATATCCTCTTCATCATATACCAATACACCCTTTGGAACCGGGATATTTGCATTACTTAACATTTTTTTTGTTTCTTCCTTGTCGCACGCTATTTCAATTCCCATACCACTGGTAGAATCCGCAATGGTTGCACGTATCTTTTTTTGTTTGGAACCATAACCGAATGTTATCAATGAACTTGAGTTCAACCTCTTGAAAGGAATTTTACGTTTCAGGGCCTCCTTAACTATAGATCCAGTGCTTGGGCCTAATTTGTTTTTTGCAAATATCCTTTTTAATTCAGTTATATCTTCTTCGATATTATAGGGCACATCATCCACTAATGCCTCCGCTATTTTTAAAGAAGCGTGCGCAGCATAACGCCCGGCCTCTTCTATTTCATACGAAAAAACAACTTGATATATACCTTCTTTAATAGTGGAACGTGTTCTTCCAAAACCACATTCCATACCTGCAAGACATTGTATCTCTAAGGCTATATGTTCAATAATATGCCCCATCCAGGTTCCTTCTTCTACTCTTCTAAAAAAACCTCCTTCATAATCTTCAGAACAACGATGAGCTTGCAATGAAGGAATCAATTCTTTCAGCCGATGTCCAAAACCCGGAATTTTATTTGTTGGTTTTTTTTCAAGCGCTTCAAGATCTAATTTAATAACAATTAATTTTTTTCGATATACAGACCAGTAGTTTGGACCACGCATCACTTTTATTTCAATTATTTCCATAGAAATTTCATTTATAGTCGGGTTTTAATCTAAACTTTATGAAAAATCATGCCTATTAATAATAGGATAATTACCAAATAATTCTAGGGAAAGCAAGGGGTGTCCAAAAATTGATTTTACAACAACGAAGCACAGAGATAAAATCAAAGAAACATAGATGTGTGCGCAAGATCAATACAATTAGACCTTTATTTTATCCCCTTTATTTTCTTTCCAGTAATTATTTTATGAATTTTAAAGGTTTTGGTTATTTAAAAATTTGAGAAAAAAATTACACAGTTTTGGGGAACTCGAAACAAGGAGGTATTGAAATAACAATTGAACATTAAAAATTTGAAATATTAGTATCTGTTTAAATAAAATACAGTATGAAAATCTCCACACATATTTCGACAAACTCAATATGACCTTGCGCGCGGTCAGTCTTAGCCTGTCGAAGACATTGCGTTGGTCTAACAAAAATTTTGATTTAAATTTAAACTTTACAAAAAAATTGAAACATTCATTCAGGCATTAAAATAAAGTCATTTGAGCAGTTTGTTTTGAAAAAAAACGAACACCTTTTATTGGTTCATTGACATTATTTTTCATGATGGTATAAACCGATGTTTCTTGAAATCTTGAAGCAACAACCACATTAAGATCTTTTTTGGCATGCTTCCTAAATAAATTATACACAAGTTGAGGACAATTATTATCTTTAGAAAGATGGGAAAGTATTAAATGACTCATAAAAACAGGTTGATGAGTAATAAAAAGATCCAAAGCCTGTTTGTTGGATAAATGCCCGTTTCCGCCTGTGATTCTTTTTTTCAAAGAAAAAGGATATCTGCCTTTCTCCAACATCTCCTCATCATAATTAGCTTCGAGGAAAGCTGCATGGCATTGTTTAAAATAGTGGATCAATTGCTCACAAGGAGCACCAATATCAGTAAAAATACCAATCTTCACTCCATTGCCTTCTATAATAAAACTATGAGGTTCAGAAGCATCATGAAATTTCAAAAATGCAGTAACAGAAAGTCCACCAATAGTAACAGGTTGATGAGCTGTAAAGGATCTTACAAGATCCTCCTCGAGGCTAATAGGGCTGTTTCTTAATGTTGAAGGTGTAATGTAAACGGGCAACTTGTACTTTCTGGCAAGCACCACCACCCCGCGGATATGATCAGCATGCTCATGAGATATAAAAATTGCTTTCACAATATCCATAGACAATCCTAAGCGCAAGATACGTTTTTCTATTTCACGACAGGAAATACCTACATCAACTAAAACAGCTTCTTGTCCATTCCCGATATAATAACAATTTCCATTGCTTCCCGAATTTAAAGATGTGATGAAAATTGACATAATACAAAGGAACTGAATTTAGTTTTACAAAATACTAAGAGCCTGTTTAAATTTTTATTGCGTATTTTGTTATTAAATGCGTTGTTCATTGCTCGATTCTGTTGGAACTATTTCGAGCTGTGTTATCCCTAACTTCTGTGCCCCTAGTACTGCAATTATACGTCAGGCTTAAGCGTCCATTTTTTCATATTTCGCAATTATATTAACCTATCTTTTCGAGCCGCTATTATAGCTCCTTTCAATGAACTATGTCAGTTTAAAAACATTCAATTGCCTCAGTATGCGTAACATAAGTTATTACTGAAAATTCCCACTAGGGGTCGGAAGGGGCATAAAAAAACAACATTTTCAATCATTTACTTTTTCTTTAAGATGATCTATAAGCTATTGGATGATAAGCCTTTTTATGCTGTCCAAGAAAAATACGTGAATATATTCTCACAATAGATAATTCTATAAACACAAAACTCAAAGCGGTGAAAATTATTAATATCTCTTGATGTTTGTGAATATTGCTGAAAATCAAATCAATACCAATAAATGTGGGCGTAAAAGGTAAGCCGGCAGTACCTAAGCAAGAGAGCAGAAATATAAAACCAATTTTGGGATGTTCGTATGTATAGCCATGAAATTGATTTAATTCAATATTATTATCGAATGATTTTATTTTTTTCAAACAAACAAATCCAACAATTGCTGAAACAACAGAACCACTTAAGTACATAAGAATATGATTGTGTCCGAAATTTTCATTTAGTAATGCGATAGAAAGTGTGATAAATAATTGACCGCCTATTACAAAACTCCATGCCCATAAAGCATCTCCCCTTTCGGCAAAGGATTTCAAAATTAATATCAAACCGATAAATGAAAAAAAGAATGGCAAAAAGTCAAATAAATCAACTGGAATAGTTGACTGAAATAGATAACAATATACACCTAACAAAAAAAGTACAATCAAAAAAACAATAGATATTTTATTTCCTAAAAAGTCCAATTTTTTTCCGACCCATTTAAAAGGATTCCATAAAAAATGGTGGAGAAGAAAATCAAGATTCCATTCTTTTAATGAGAGAATGTAAAATGAATTTTTAATTTTTGTAAGGATGGAACCATTATTAGTATTCTTTTTAGGTTCGAAATTGAAAATCATATCATGTATTTTATAACTTAATACAGACGGTGAAACCAATAGCTGATAGGCTCTAAAAAAAGCATTGCCTGAGAAATGCAATAATGCAAGATCATGAAAACCTAAGGCAATTTCAATAAAGATCAACCCAATTTGAGCAATAGAAGAATATGCAAT
>JAIOQD010000322.1 GCA_021413595.1 Bacteroidota bacterium
AGTCTAATTTTATAATTAAGGCAATTTCTTATTCACAAGTATTTTATATGACAATAACAATCAACATAATTTCCGGAATTTTAGTATTTATACTACTACTTATTGTATTCAAGTATTTGGAAACTTTTTGGTCCTACAAAATCCCTAAGCCCTTTAAATGGGAAGAAGCTGTTAAAAATAAATTGGTTTCTAAAAAACTAAAATCTCTTGAACGCAATTACTACGATAAAATTCGATTTTACAATATCTGGTTTCAAATTGAACGATTATTAAAAGAAAATATAGAAGGTGATTTTGCCGAGTTGGGTGTGCATAAAGGTGAAACAGCAAAACTTATTTTTGAAATGACTTCTACCAGTAAACTCCATCTATTCGACACATTTGAAGGTTTTAGTGAAAAGGATCTGAAATACGAAAATAAACAAGGAGGAAAATATACAACTAACGAATTTTCAGATACAGATTTGGAATCAGTAAGAAAATATATTGATGGAGGAGATCGTGTAATTTTTCATCCCGGCTACTTCCCTGCTACATCAATGGGTATAGAAAATGTGAAATTCGCCTTCGTACATCTGGATGCAGATCTATATTTACCTACTGTTGAAGGATTGAATTTTTTTTATACCCGACTTTCTCCCGGTGGAGTAATTATTGTTCACGATTATAATCATACATGGGATGGAATAAAAAAAGCGTTTGATGAATTTATGCCTACTATTCCCGAAAGCCTTATAGAATTGCCCGATTGGAAAGGAAGTGTAATGATAGTAAAAAATAAAAATTAGACAATTTGATCATAAAAAATTTTTTATAAAAAAATAAATTTACCACCAAGGCAAAAGAACATTGACAAGCACTAAGAAAAAACAATACTGAAAACTATTTCTTGCAAATATTATTTATTGAGCAAAAAAAATAATCTTTGTGCATCTTAGTGTTCTTTTGCCTTAGTGGTAAATTTTGTACCTAGTTTAACAAATAAAAACAATGAAAGCAGCCTCTATTCACGAGCTTCAAAAAGAACTAACAGCCCTTGAACCTAAACAGTTGAAGGAACTGTGCATACGTTTGGCTAAATACAAAAAAGATAATAAGGAATTACTTTCTTACCTGCTGTTTGAAGCGCATGATGAAAAAACATACGTAAAAAATATAAAACAAGAAATAGATGTATTGTTTGAAGACATGAACAGAGACACAGCTTATCTGACAAAAAAAAGTCTTCGCAAAATTTTAAGGCTCATTAATAAGTTCATCAAATATTCGGGCGATAAACAAACAGAAATTGAACTACGAATTTATTTTTGTACTAACGTGAAACTAGCCCGCATTGCCATCGATACCAATACTGTACTATCCAATCTTTATACCCGAGAAATTGAAAAAATAAAAACCACCTTCTCAAAATTACATGAGGATCTTCAGTATGATTATAAACAAGAATTAGAAAAATTAGGAATTGATGCCTGATCCATTGTAAGTTTTAGCTCACCAATTAGTTGTACGGGCTGGCTTAAAGATAAGATCCTATTTTATTTCCCTTTATGGCTTGGAAACATTTTTCGTATCGAAGCGAAATTACCCGATTGCTTTGGGCTGAATACCCCTTGGCTGATATCTTTTATATCTTCAATAGAAAAGAATGCGGTAGGATTATGCTTTCGAATTAAAAGAACAACCTGCTGTATATTTTTTCGTTTGATGATAGAAAATATCATTTTAACCGGACCAACAGCACCTTGTGCATCTACAACTGTTACACCATGATTTTCGTGCTTCAGGCTTTCCAGCAAATTTTCACAATTCTGGTTAGTGATAATACGAATCACCTGTAAACCTAAAGCCAACCTTTCCTCAATAAGCAAACCAACATACGTACCTGTAGCGAAACCTCCGGCCCAAGCCAGATAACAGGCAATATTATTTAAATTTTTCATTATTTGCGCCACAACAATGATCCAAATGAGTACTTCAAAAAAACCTAATATTGGTACAATTTGTCGGAAACCTTTTGAAATAAATACATGACGTAACGTTCCTAAACTAACATCGCAAACACGCGAAAAAAATATGATAAGGGGTAGTAAAATCCAACTGTAATAGTCAAAATTACCGAAAATAGAATAAAGCATTTTAAAAACAATTTAACAATTTAACAATTTATCAGTAAACAATTAATAGTAAAGAAACTAATAACCATTCACTAAAAACAAACAACTACTGACTAATAACTAACGACTAATAACCATCTTATTGGTTTTACGTTTATTTCCAACAGTTAAGGAATAATAATAAATTCCTGGGCTTAAACTTTTCTTGTCAAATATAACCGAATGTTTTCCCTCCTGCATGGTTTCATTAACCAGTGTTTGAATTGATCGTCCGCACTCATCCCAAATCTGCAAATTTACACTAGATTTTTTGATTAATGAAAATTCAATTGTAGTTGTTTGTAAAAAAGGATTTGGATAATTGGTCAATTGCAGATCAGTTTTAGAAGCTGCAATATCATCAACCGTAACAATATCATTCACTGTAGTAATGTTGGTTGAATAAATACCATTTGCATGAGTTGCTATTACAACAAGACCATCCGAAATTCGGGTCTCTATCATATCGCATACAGCATTTCCGATCGTATTTATTCCTTGTTGAACCCAAACGGTTGATAAACCATTTAAACTATCAGTAGCATACAGCCCGGTGGTAGTTCCGACCAAATAAACCTTTCCGTCCCCTACCGGTAAAATACTTAGCCATCGTATGGATGGCCCTGAACCTGAACCATTCGAAGACTGCTCCAAATTACCGGCACATTTTGCCCATGTACTTCCTGCATTAGTGGAATAATACATACTATAAACTCCATAGTTGGAGAATGTAACCACTACCTTATCTCCATCAGTTGGGTCGGCAGCGATACAACTCACATAACCCGATGCAGGAAATAAAGAGCCTGAAGTTGTGGAAGTAATATCCACAGAAGTAGGTAAACCGGTATGCGCATTATCCACACGATACACTTTCTTTTTATCGGTTCCATAATACACTCTGTTCAAAGGTGTTTTGCAAGCTGTAACGGCTGTAATCACAGCACCTGAAACTGCAACAGAATCCGGAAATTTCACCCAATTGGTATTGATTGAATCCCAATTACCGATCAGAGGAATGCCCGACAGATCATCATTTCGCCATAAATATTTCCCACCTGCCAGGTACATTAGGTTATTATTATTGGGGTCAAGAACAAAAGGATTAATAAATTCCGGATTTTTTAAACCGATAGGATCAATGCGGGTAAAACCTGTCTTATTTCCATTTGCATCGCAGGTTGCTTTCACCATTTTTGCATTTTGTATAGAGAAATAATAATTGGTTCGGTTATCCGAAATAGCACAATAAGATCCGTCCCCACCGTGCGCATGAAACCAAGGTGTTGTTGGGACGTTATTATTACTGAACCAGGTTCCATTATCCTGAGCACCTGCAATAATAACATCATTACCAGAGGTCGCATGGTCAATGGCAATTGTATAAAACATAGTTGTTAAATAACCATTATTTAACGATTGCCAGGCCACTGTACCTGCAGTGTTATCAGTTGTTTTAAAAACACCCCCATCGTTAGCGCTGATCATTATATCCGGATTGGATGGTAAAAACTCCAGACAATGCTGATCGGAATGATGATTTGCGTATGAATTTACAATAGGTAATGCAGCGCCTTCCTCATAACCACCAATAAAAGTAGTGCTTGTAGAGTCCTGAAAACCTGAAGTAGAACGATATAAATTTGTTCCGCCTATAAATACAGTATTAGGATCATTTGGTTTCACACGAATAACCATATCATACGAACCTTGAACCGACCATTTATCAAACGCCCCCCCTGTAGCAGGTAAATTTATGGATAGATCCTGCCAGATACCTCCGGCACTATCACCATTACCGGAAACATAGGTATATTTCCATAAACTGTTCCATTCAGGATCACCTAAATAATTGTAGGTAACTTTTCCAAAATCAGGAGTGTTGGCTAAAAAATAAATTTCATTTTCATTGGAAGGATTTATTCCCATTGTAATTCTGTTATATGCTGTTGGAAAAGCAGACGGAGTAATTTTAGTAAAAGCTATTCCATCTGAAGAACGCCAAATACCTTTTTGAGTTCCGTCATCACTTAACGTGGTATATACCACACCAGTAGTGGTTACAGCCACATCCGTAAAATAAGAGGTACCTCCCTGAACAGCCGCCCAGCTTGTTCCTCCATTAACACTTCGCATAATAGCACCATACACAGCTGCATAAATTTCGGTAATGGTATCATTTGCTGATACATCATTTGCAATGTTCCAAACCAATTGCCAACCAATAGAAAATGTTTGTGGAACACCGGCAGCAGTAGATACCACCGATTGCCAAGTTTTACCACTATCAATGGATGTGAATAATCCATCGCCTAAATAGTACGACCCTCCACCACCTGCCGAAGCGCCATAAGCTTCGCCACTTCCATAATACCAAACGTTTTGGTGTGAAGGACGTTTATCCTGCATCAAACAAGTTGCATTTTTTAGTTGTGATAAGGTATTACTCATATTCCAGCTACTGCCACCATCGTTTGAAAGCCACATCCCTCCTGAACAAGAGCCTGCCAATAGCCTGTTTTCATTGCTAACATCTATCCCAAAAGCCCGTGTACGCCCACCCACATTCCAGGGCCCCCTGTTCACTATGTTTAAAGCAGCTCTTTCGGAACCTTGTGCATCATTTGGCAGAGTAGCAGCA
>JAIOQD010000323.1 GCA_021413595.1 Bacteroidota bacterium
AAAACAAATACTATGAGTATTACAAAAGAACAAGTTTTAGAAGCTTTAAAAAATGTAGAGGATCCGGATTTAAAAAAGGATCTGGTAACGCTGGGAATGATCAAGGACTTAGTGGTGGAAGGTAAAAACGTAAGTTTTACGGTGGTGCTTACAACACCTGCCTGCCCTATGAAAGAAATGATTCACAAAGCGTGTGTAAATGCTGTTTTACATTTTATTGATAAAGAAGCGATTGTAAATGTAAAAATGACCGCTGATGTTACATCACGCAAAAGTAGCGGGCCGCTATTGCCACACGTAAAAAACATTATTGGTGTTGCATCCGGTAAGGGTGGTGTTGGAAAATCAACAGTAGCTTCTAATCTGGCTTTAGCATTGGCAAAACAGGGCGCAAAAGTAGGTTTGGTTGATGCAGATATTTATGGTCCATCGCAAACAATAATGTTTGATGTGGTGCATGAAAAACCTATGATTAAAGTAATTGATGGTAAAAATAAAATTATTCCTGTTGAAAGTTACGGTGTAAAACTATTATCCATCGGTTTTTTTGCTGACACTTCACAAGCAATTGTATGGAGAGGCCCTATGGCAGCAAAAGCTTTAATACAAATGTTTTCGGATGCCGAATGGGGCGAATTGGATTATATGATCATTGATTTGCCTCCGGGAACAGGTGATATTCACTTATCCTTAGTTGGAGCTGTGCCTTTGAATGGTGTTGTAATTGTAAGCACACCTCAACTTGTGGCATTGGCTGATGCAAAAAAAGGTGTTGGAATGTTCAAGCTACCCTCCATAAATGTACCGGTTTTAGGCATTGTTGAGAACATGTCTTATTTCACTCCACCCGAATTGCCAAACAATAAATATTATATTTTTGGTAAAGACGGAGCAAAAAAACTTGCAGAAGAATTAAATGTACCTTTATTAGGAGAAATTCCTTTAGTGCAAAGCATTTGCGAAGCTGGTGACGCTGGTCGCCCTGCAGTATTGCAGGAAACCACACCACAAGCGATCGCATTTATGGAAATGGCAAGCAAAGTTGCACAGCAATTATCAATACAAAACGCAAAAACTGCGGTAGCTCAAGTGGCAAGCATTAATGGTTAATATGCTGTTTTTTTGCAATTGATTGTTTAAAAAATTTAAATTTATTTTGATTTACGTTGCGCTGCGTAAAGGATTCCTTCAACAATCTCAGGATATATTCCTCTCTGAAGAATAAACTCCGCGAAAAGCCTTCCCTATCGCTAATTGGCGATAGGGAAGATTGAAGCGCAAAACCCAGCTTCTTTTTTTGAAACAGCAACATCACAATAAACCGGGAAGGCATTTTATTTCCTAAAGTGATGATTTTTTTCTTCAAATACTCCCCAATAACCTTTCTAATACCAAAAACCGATTAAATTATTTTTAATTAATTCCTCCTATATCGCATACGAAATGGGCATTTAATCAAATTACAATGGGGATTATTATAGATGTTTTTTTCTATAATTCCAATTCATCGATTTGTTTGTTTTCAAACTGGCACAAATTTTTAATTGTGTCTATTATCACAGATTATTGAGCAATAAACTCTTTAAAATGAAATAAATCATTGAAAATTATTAAAACGAACAAACTCATATCTAAAAAACCCAAAAACCATGACGATGAATAATACAATACTGATTGTTGAAGATAATAATGATATTCGTGAAAACGCTTCCAGGCTGCTGGAATCTGCCGGGTATAAAACCTTTACAGCCAACAATGGGGAAAATGGCCTGGAATCGGCTCGTAAATACACACCCGATCTGATATTGTGCGATATAATGATGCCAATACTTGATGGTTATGGTGTTTTGCGTGCTTTAGAGAACATACCGGAAATGGCAACTGTTCCTTTCATTTTTATGACCGCTAAAACAGAGAAAGCTGATTTTAGAAAAGGCATGGATATGGGTGCTGACGATTATCTTCCAAAACCTTTTACCGGTGATGACCTATTGAAAGTAGTAAGCACACGATTAAAAAAAAGCAGGTTGAACAAAAGGTCGATAGAAAATAATTCAACCGATACTACCGATTTTACCGACACAGCCAAAACCTTAAATGATATTAATTCATTAACAGATCACAAAACCCTAAAAAAAGTAAAGAAAAAAGAAATGTTATTTATGGAAGGGAACTCTTCCAATGTACTGTATTTAGTGGTTTCTGGGAAAATAATAACTTATAAAACAAATGAATGGGGCAAAAAATATACTACTGAAATTTATAAGGAAAATGACTTTTTAGGCTACGGCTCATTGTTTGACGAAGGCAAACACAAGGAATCGGCAATTGCAATGGAAAACTCTGAAATTGTCATTATTCCAAAACAAGAGTTCTTTCAATTGTTACATGCTAATAAAGAAGTGTCGATGAAGTTTTTAAAACTTTTATCAAACAACCTTTCCGGATCAGAAGAAAAACTGCTAAAACTTGCTTATGATTCCGCAAGAAAACGGGTAGCAGAAGCCCTGATCTTTGTTTCAAAAAAATATGATATGAATGATAAAAACGAATGTTCGTTTCCACTTTATAGAGAAAACATTTCCTCACTTGCCGGAATCACCCCTGAATCTGTGAGTCGCAATCTTACAGATTTCAAATTGGAAAAATTAATTGAAACCGACAATGGTAAAATAAAAATCATCGATCTGCGAAAACTTGAAACGCTGAAAAATTAATGATGAAAATCTATCGGGGTATTGTGTTTTAATTAAAAAACGATGAAAAATCATCGAAAAAACGGTTTTTTCATTAAAAAAGTGCCTTTTTTCGAAAAAACATGCTTTTATAAAAATTTCCAGCTTTCAAGGAAAATAAAATCCGTAAAAAAGTTCGCTTGAGTGTATGTAGCAATTAAAAAAGAATGAAAAATCATTAAAAAAGTAATTTTTATTTGAAAAAACAGACACTTTATACGAAAAATAGGGGTATTTATAAGAGTTTCAGTTTTTTTGGATGAAAAAACCTGAAGGTCGCATCAACATTTATCTGTATTCTGTTGAAAACAAAGCGAAAATCATCATAAAAGACGATTTTCATTTAAAAAACAGCCTTTTTATGCGAGAAAACAAGGTTTTTATTAAGAATTTCTAATTTGAAAGATAAGAAGATCAGCGAAAATTTTCACATCAATGTGATCTTGTTTCTATTAAAAAGTGGATAAAACCATCAAAAAACACCATTTTTTATTAAAAAAAGGGCTCATTTATACAAAAAAAACATGATTTCACAGGAAATTTCTCTTTCTAAAGAATTAAAAGCATTGGATATTACAAGTAGTGCATTCGAAAACCAAACATTCATTCCGATAAAATATACCTGCGATGGGGAAAATATAAACCCTCCCCTATCCATTAAAAACATTCCATTTGAAGCAAAAAGCCTGGTGCTGATAATTGATGACCCTGATGCCCCAATAAGAGCCTGGGTACATTGGATTGTATGGAATATCCCACTTAGCAAGGAGATTAAAGAAAATAGCAGTCCCGGTATTGAAGGTTTTAATGACTTTAGAAACCAGAATTATGGTGGTCCCTGCCCACCTTCAGGGGTGCATAGGTATTTTTTTAAGGTTTATGTACTGGATGAGTTGCTTGACCTTAAACCGGCATCAACTAAAACCGAACTGGAAAAAGCGATGAACCCCCATATTATTGCATTTGGTGAACTGGTTGGATTGTATAAACGATCCGAATAATGTTTTATACGATCGAATTTGAAGCCTATGGTTTCGGTAGAATATAATACCAATATTTATTACAAATAAATCCAATAATTTCATTTTTAAAGACAGTTAAACCTAACAGGTTTTGAAAACCTATTAGGTTTATCGCTATTAGTCTTTTGGGAATAAAATATATTAGGTAATGGTATAAACTCCTGGTTTAAAGCCCCCCCCCTAAAATTCAAAACTCTGCTAAAACCAACAATATTAATTGTCAATTCGAGCAGAGTTCAGATTATTTATTAGAATAGCTCTTGGTTGAAATATTATATTTCAACCAAAACACCATGCTAATATTTTCCTTTTGCTTTAATACCAAATTCAACCTTCTTCAAAGCTGTGATATATGCTGCAATTCGCATAGTTGATTTATATTGCTGCATATTATTCCATACATGTTCAAAGGCTTCGTTCATAGAAGTATCGTGTTTGGAATTCACCTCTTCTTCTGTCCAGTAGTGTCCATAGCTATTTTGCACCCATTCAAAATAAGATACAGTAACACCACCACTATTGGCTAAAATATCAGGAACCACAATAATTCCTTTTTCTTGTAAAACATGATCTGCTGCAGGCACTGTTGGACCATTTGCACCTTCAACAATCAATTTAGCTTTAATGTTTTTTGCGATCTCTTCTGTTATTACATTCTGCAAAGCAGCCGGAACCAATATATCAACATTAGCAGTTAACAGTTCTGTGTTTTTTATTTCAACACCACCGGTAAACCCTTTTAATGTATTATTGTTTTCTTTTGCAAAACGTATTGCAGCTTGTATGTCAATTCCTTTTTCGTTCCAAAGTGTTGCAGTGTGATCACCAATAGCGCATACACGTATTCCCTTTTGACTCAATAAACGTGCTGCATTTAAACCAACATTACCAAAACCTTGTACAGCCGCAGTAACTTTTTTAGGGTCCAAATTCATTTTTTTTAAAGCAGCTAATGTTGCCACCATTACACCACGTCCCGTTGCTGTTTCACGTCCCAAAGACCCTCCAATACCAACAGGCTTACCTGTTACTACACCCGGAAAATTACCACGGTAAACTTTATTGTAAGCATCTACTATCCAAGCCATTTCACGAGCACCGGTTCCCATATCGGGAGCTGGAATATCTTTATCCGGACCAAATACATCGGCCAGTGCAACTGTATATGCTTTTGTTAAACGCTCTAGTTCTCCAACACTCATTTTGCGTGGGTCACATTTAATACCACCTTTTGCACCACCATAAGGTAGATTAGCAACGGCACACTTAAATGTCATCCATGCCGAAAGTGCTTTTACTTCGTCATCACACACATCCATACCAAAACGTATTCCTCCTTTTGATGGCCCCAAAATCGTTGAATGGATCGTTCTAAAACCCTCAAAAACTTCAATCTTCCCATTATCCATAATAATTGGAAGAGATACTTTTACTTGTTTTTGAGGACTTCTTAAAACAATTGCAACCTCTTCTGATAAACCATAAATTTTTGCTGCAATATCAAGTCTGGCTAAAACTGCATCAAACATACTACCTTCTTGTTGTTCTACTTTTGTGGCACTTGTTTTTGTTGTCATATTTTTATATTTAGTTACTTCTATGATCTTTTGGTGAAACGTATCTAGGACAGCAAAATTACTAAAAATTACAGTCGAAGAAATAACAAATGATTAAAAAAAGCCTTGTATTCCTTAAAATGATTGATTTCCATTTTTTCTCCTAAGTTCAAAAACTATGATAAAAAAGAAATAATTTATACATCTGCTTATCAATGAGCACTATATTTTTAAGAAAACGTATTCATTCGGTTTTTTGTTCTGTTTCTCAAAGTTCCTTTACCACTTTTTTCATTCATTCTTTGCCTTACCCATAAAAAAACATGCCAAATTCTATGACGAGGGCACAAAAAATTACGACAATAATATACCTTTTGTCGTCCAACGAATCAAATAAATTCCGTAATTTGCTACTATAAATAGAGCATTGTTAGTCAATCGAACAAAAACCACGCCTTATCCGACAAAACAGACAAAAAGGCGGAATTTTAATTTTTGAATACTAAAAACTCTATTTGAACTTTGAGTTAATTTTAACGACTTTGGTTGAATTGGGATGTTAAAATTATTATTTGATCGGGGATCAAACTTCCAAAAATATTATTTTTTTTATTTGAATACCTATTAAAAAGAACAGTGCATGAAATTAAGTAATCCATTAAAATACGCTATCTACCCAATATTGGCTGGTATAATGATTTTGTTTTTGGTCATTTATGTAAAACAAAAAAACATTTCTGTTGCCAATGAAAACGAACCGCTTATTGCATTATCAGAGCATATAAAAAACAAATCCAAAGATGCTTATGTTTGGTTTGAAAAAGCTATGAAAAGAGATAAAAGCGCTGTGTTTCAAATAGAAATGTATTCAAATTTAGATTCAACAGTGAAATTATTTAAACAGGTTTTGAAAAATAGGGAAACAGGGCTTGGCGTTTTTCATAAAACAACAAGTACCGAGATTTTTAATACTATTAATCAATTATTGCAAAACAGCATTAAAATTAAGCTTTTGGCTGAACAGAGAATGGAGTTAATAATGAAGAAGCCCGTTTACAGCAAAAGAAAGAATAAAAAATTAGCTAATAAACTTATTCTGGCGAAAGGTGAAGAGGTGGGGGGAACATTGGATCAGGAATTTGATGCCGCGTATGAAAAATTACAAGGTAATTATGAAAGGCTTGACACACTTATAAAAATAAAAATACAACAAGACAACAAAGTTCTTAATACTCTTTTTTGGATCTCGGTATTGCTGATTGCTGTTGTTTTTTGTGGCTTAAGTTTTCTTTTATACAAAATATCAAAGAACGAACGTTTGGCGGGGCACGCTTTAATATTAAGTGAGAAACGCTTCCGCACCATATTTGAAGAAGCACCCTTAGGTATTGCTCTTGTAGATCCTATCACAGGGGTAATTCATGAAATTAATCCGAAGTACTCCGAAATTATTGGCAGAACTAAGGAAGAAATGAATAATATGGATTGGATGCGCATTACCCATCCCGATGATTTACAAGAAGGTTTGGCAGAAATGGCGCTAATTAGTGAGCATAAATTAAAGTCCTTTAAAATGTTCAAAAGGTATATTCATTCTGATGGATCTACCGTTTGGGGGGATGTATCTATCGCCTCATTTGAAAGAGGTAATAAATCACCAAATCTTCATTTGTGCATGGTGCAGGATATTTCAGAGCGCAAAAAATCCGAAGAAAAAATTAAGGAAAGTCAGGAAAACTACCGTTCCTTAGTTGATAATGTTACTGATATTATTATGACTGTTGATTTGGAGGACAAAATATCCTTCATAAATTTTGCCGGAGGTGGTTATAATAGGGAGCAAATTATTGGAGGAAGCGTTTATGACTTTGTTACTCCCGAATATCGCGAACTTGTAAAACGCGTGCACACAAAAGTTAAAGAAAGCAAAACACCTCAAAGCTATGAAACAACATCTCTCGGCTTAGATGGAGTTTTAAGGTGGTTTTTAACAAGTGTAGGGCCGATATTTTCTGATGATAATGTAATTGGGTTAACATTATTTACAAAGGATATTACTAATCGTAAGCAAACAGAAGAGGCACTCAAATCATCCGAAAATGAATTACGCGCAATGTTTGCATGTATGGATGATGTGATTTTTGAATTAGATAGCAACGGAACTTATTTAAAAGTTGCCCCAACCAATCCTTTTCTTCTTTACAAACCTGCTGATACGCTTTTAGGAAAAAAAGTAACTGAAATTTTTCCTGAAAAAGAAGCCCAATTATTCATTTCAACAATAGCACAAACACTGAAGCAAAAGAATGTGATTCAGCTTGAATACACCATTCTTATCGACAAAAAAACGATTACTTTCGAAGGCACGGTTACACCACTCACAGAGAAGTCTGTTTTATGGATTGGCCGTGACATAACTGCTCGCAAACAAGTAGAATCAGAAATTATCAAAAGTCAAATAAATTTCGAAGATGCACAAAAACTTGCACAGATCGGCAGCTGGGATTTTAACCTCCTTACTTCCGAATTAGTTTGGTCGAAAGAACTGTATCGGATTTTTGAATTGGAAGGCCATCCGGCAGAAGGCTTATACGAATCATTCAGAAATAGATTTCATCCTCATGATTTAATAATATACGACAATAATGTTAAAAATGCAATTGAGCATGGGCTGGGATATAGTTTTGAACACAGGATTATTGGGAATGACAAAAATATAAAACACCTCTCTTGTAATAGTGAAGTAATAAAAAATTATGAAGGTAAGTTAATTGGCCTTAAAGGAACCTGCCAAGACATTACTGCTCGAAAAAAAATGGAAAACATTTTGAAAGAACAGGAACAAAATAATTTGTTAACAAGGTCTGCTGCACAAATACCGGGGGCACTTTTTCAATTTCAACATTTACCGGATGGAAAATTTTTGTTCACATTTGTAAGTGAAGGCATCATAGATTTGTGCGAGGTAAGCGCGGAAGAAGCCATGCTGGATGGGGAAAAATTATTTAATTGTGTGCATAAAGACGATTTGGAGGGTTTGTTGCTCTCTTTCAGAGATCTGGAAAAAACGTTTGAAAATTGGAAATACGACTATAGGGTTAATCTCGATAAAAAAGGAACAAGATGGTTAAAAGGTAATGCTAAACCGGAAAAGCTGGCTGACGGAAGTGTGCTTTGGCACGGATACCTTGCCGATATTACCGAATCCAGACGAGTGCAAGAAGAGCTACAAATAAGCAAAGGTAAACAGGAAGCCGTTTTTAATGGTTCCAATGATGCCATCATGCTATTAACCAGAAAGGGGTTCTTTGATTGTAATCCAAAAACATTAGAAATATTTGGAATGTCCGACAGGAAAGAGTTTATAGAAAGCCACCCATCCGACTCCTCACCAGCCCTTCAACCTGATGGGCAAAACTCTTTAATTAAAGCGAATGCGATGATTGACATTGCCTTTGAAAAAGGGATCAACCGTTTTGAGTGGCTTCATCAACGCAAAAATGGCGAAATTTTTTCTGCTGAAGTTTTGCTTTCTGCCTTTAATTATGGCGAAGAACGGGTGTTGCAAGCTACGGTGCATGATATTACCCAGCGAAAACAGGTTGAAAAAAAGCTAATAGAATTCAAACATTTTTTTAACAACAGCGCAGACTTTGCCTGTATTGCAAATACGATGGGTTATTTCGAAACGCTAAATCAAAACTTTGAAAAAGTATTAGGCTATTCAGAGAAGGAATTACTTGAAAATAAATTTACAAGTTTCATACACCCCGATGATGTTGATTCCACCATCCAGGAAATTGAAAAGCTAAAAGCTGGTGCTCTCACTATATGTTTTGTGAACAGATACCGAAAAAAAGATGGAACCTATTTATGGTTTTCATGGAACACCACCCCAGATGCAGATACAGGAAAACTCTATGCAATTGCCAGAGATATTACCTTTCAAAAAATAGCTGAAGAAAAAATTAAAAAAAGTGAAGAAAAATACCGTTCGGTAGTTGAAAATGCTGTTGATATGATCGTCACCTTTGATAGTGATAACAAAATACAATTCATAAATCATACCCTCTCGGGTATTACTGTTGACCAGGTTATAGGAACCAGTATTTATAACTATGTTCCAGCCGAGCATCTGGAACAAGCTAAAGCGAAGATCAAAAAAGTATTCGAAGGAAAGCCACAGAGCTATGAACTACAGACACAGCACAGTGACGACACCTCTGCATGGTATGCATCTAATTTAGGCCCCATATTTTCAGAAGACAAGGTGATAGGGGTAACTTTAATAATAAGAGATATTACCGAACGAAAAAAAGCGGAAGAAAAAATCAAGAAAAGTGAAGAAAAGTACCGTTCCGTTGTAGAAAACGCAGCTGATATGATTATTACATTTGACAGAAGCTCTTTAATTACATTCGCAAATCACCTGCGGCCCGGAACACGTGTTGAAGACGCTATCGGCACAAGCATTTACAACCTCATTCCAGAGGCATATCAAGGGTATGTTAAGGAAAAGATTAAAATGGTATTCGAAAGCAAAAAATCACAGAGTTATGAGCTACCCGGCCAACATTACGATGGCACTACTGCATGGTACTCGGCTAACCTAGGCCCTGTGTTTTCTGGTGAAGATGTTAGTGGTATCACATTAATATTAAGAGACATCACCGAGAGTAAAAAAGCGAAAGAAAAAATTCAGCAATCATTGAAAGAAAAAGAGATCCTCCTGAAAGAAGTTCACCATAGGGTTAAAAATAATCTTCAAATAATATTAAGC
>JAIOQD010000324.1 GCA_021413595.1 Bacteroidota bacterium
GTTTTAATAATAGGTAGCGGTCCAATTGTAATTGGCCAGGCATGTGAATTTGAGTATTCAGGTTCGCAAGCAGCACGTTCTTTAAGAGAAGAAGGAATTATTGTAACACTTATAAACTCTAATCCGGCCACTATTATGACGGATAAGGTAACTGCTGAAAACATTTATCTTTTACCGCTGGAAGTTAAATCCATTATCAAAATATTAGAAGACAATAAACATATTGATGCTGTATTACCAAGTGTTGGCGGACAAACAGCCCTTAACCTCGCAATGAAATGTGATGAAATGGGGATTTGGAAAAAATATGGCGTTAGAATGATTGGTGTTGATATTGATGCCATTGAAATTACTGAAGACCGTGAAAAATTCCGTCAACGTATGGAATCTATTGGGGTAGGGATGGCTCCCTCCAGAATATGCCGTTCGTTTTTAGAAGGTAAAGAGATTGCACAGGAGTTTGGGTTCCCTTTGGTGATACGCCCTTCATTTACCCTTGGTGGAAGTGGTGGTGCGGTAGTTTATCTAAAAGAAGAATTTGATAAAGCGCTTGACCGTGGCTTGCATACCTCTCCTATTCACGAAGTGCTGATTGATAAAGCGGTGTTGGGTTGGAAAGAATATGAGTTAGAATTATTACGTGATAACAATGATAATGTTGTTATTATTTGTTCCATTGAAAACTTTGATCCCATGGGTGTTCATACAGGTGATAGCATCACTGTTGCGCCTGCAATGACCTTATCAGACACCACTTTTCAAAAAATGCGCACCCTGTCTATCAAAATGATGCGGAGTATTGGCAATTTTGCAGGTGGTTGTAATGTACAATTTGCAGTAAACCCTGATGATTCTGAAGAAATCATAGCAATAGAAATAAATCCACGTGTATCCCGTTCATCCGCATTAGCGAGTAAAGCAACGGGGTATCCGATTGCAAAAATTGCCGCTAAACTTGCAATTGGATTTAATTTGGATGAGTTAGAAAATCAAATTACAAAATCTACTTCTGCTTTTTTTGAACCTACCTTGGATTATGTAATCGTTAAGATTCCTCGTTGGAATTTTGATAAATTTAAAGGTGCTAATCGCGAATTAGGCTTTCAAATGAAATCGGTAGGTGAAGTGATGGGCATAGGCAGGTGCTTTCAGGAGGCGCTACAAAAAGCCTGTCAATCGCTGGAAATCAAACGTAATGGCCTAGGTGCAGATGGAAAAGAAGTAACCAACCAGGATGAATTATTAAAAAGTTTAGAACGACCAAGCTGGAATAGACTTTTTCATATTTACGATGCCATTAAATTAGGAATTTCCATTAAAACGATACAAAAACTTACGCGTATCGACTCCTGGTTTTTGAACCAGATCGAAGAAATGATTTTACTTGAAGGTGAAATTTCAAAGTTTACATTACCACAACTTCCACGCGAGATATTTTATGAAGCGAAACAAAAAGGATACGCTGACAGACAAATTGCTCATCTTTTAAAATGCCTGGAAAGTGAAGTATTTAAGCGCAGACAGGAATTAGAGATCAAACGGGTTTATAAATTAGTGGACACCTGCGCTGCGGAATTTGAAGCTAAAACCCCCTATTATTACAGTACGTTTGAAGACGAAAATGAATCGATAGCTTCTGATAAGAAAAAAATTATTGTGTTGGGCAGTGGTCCAAACCGTATTGGACAAGGAATTGAATTTGATTACAGTTGTGTGCATGGTGTGATTGCAGCTAAAGAATGTGGTTATGAAACTATCATGATCAATTGTAATCCTGAAACGGTTTCTACTGACTTTAATATTGCTGATAAATTATATTTTGAACCTGTTTTCTGGGAACATATCTATGATATTATTTTGAATGAAAACCCTGTGGGTGTGATCGTTCAGCTTGGCGGACAAACGGCTTTAAAGTTGGCTGAAAAACTAGAACGATATGGAATAAGAATTATCGGTACTGATTATAAATCATTGGATTTGGCTGAAGACAGAGGAAGTTTCTCGAAATTATTGCAGGATAATAATATTCCTTATCCGAAATTTGGAGTGATAGAAGATGGTGAGCAGGCGGTGGAACTTTCCAAAAAACTAGGTTTCCCTTTGTTGGTACGCCCATCATACGTATTGGGTGGCCAAAATATGAAGATCGTAATCAATGAAGCAGAAT
Source organism: Bacteroidota bacterium (assembly GCA_021413595.1). Taxonomy (GTDB): domain Bacteria; phylum Bacteroidota; class Bacteroidia; order 2-12-FULL-35-15; family 2-12-FULL-35-15; genus 2-12-FULL-35-15. The sequence continues at coordinate 2,168 of JAIOQD010000324.1, forward strand.
TAGAACAGCACGTTGTAAATTTATTAAAAGATCATCCGGGTAACCAGGTATTGCTTGATAATTTTATAGAAGGAGCTATTGAAGCGGAGTCGGATTCTATTTGTGATGGTGAGGATGTTTATATTATTGGTTTGATGGAACACATTGAGCCGGCAGGAATTCACTCGGGTGATTCCTATGCAGTATTACCTCCTTTTGATCTAAGCGACAATGTGATCAAACAAATTGAACAACATACAAAAACCATTGCATTGGCTTTACACACGGTAGGTCTATTAAATATTCAGTTTGCCATTAAAGATGAAGTGGTATATATCATTGAAGCAAATCCCCGTGCATCCAGAACGGTTCCATTCATTGCAAAAGCGTATGATGAGCCTTATGTAAACTATGCAACAAAAGTAATGTTGGGAGAAAAGAAAGTGAAGGATTTTACATTTAACCCACGCAAAATAGGATATGCAATTAAAATTCCGGTATTCTCTTATAATAAATTCCCGGAAGTAATAAAAGAATTAGGACCTGAAATGAAATCAACCGGTGAGGCCATCTATTTTATTGATGATCTTACAGATGAATTTTTCCATACTATTTATTCGGAGCGTAATTTGTATTTGAGTAAATAAAAAGCATTCTTTTTTTGAACTGATGGGAAAAGACATCAAATGCTTACACATAATTTTCTCTGCACGCTCGAAATAAACCAACACACAGTCTAGCTCGAGCTTGTAGAGATTACTTTGTTTTAAAATACTGCATTGCGGCTAATGTAATGACCACAGCCGATGCCATACCTTCCATAAAAACAGCAAAAAACACATTAAAACCACTTGCAACTGTAAAACCCAGAGTTGTAGTTTCCCTAATGTGCTGCATCAATGATTCATCAAAATAACTTAAATACAGACTCATGAATAAAGCAAATAAAACTGTGGAAACAACAGAAACAAACATACCTCCAGCCCAGCCTTTTAAATAAAAATCAGATTCCTGTAAAGTGCGTTTAATTTTTTTTATACCATAGGATATACCAATAGCCAAAATTACAATGTTAAAAAAGCGAAGCTCAAGCACATGGGACAAGCCTAAAAATTTCATTATCATAAAATATGCGACAAGAGAGAGGAATGTTACAAAACCTACTTTAATGCCTATTTTTTCGATAGAAGGAGATGAAGTTTTCATGATTTCAATTATTTCAGTATATGCCAATTATTAAATTCACTAAATTATTTCTTTTACATATTTTTTAACAAGCCGCGATAAATTTTTAAAATCGATCGGTTTCGTTATAAAATCAATTGCTCCCAAACCCATCGAACGCCTAATGAAATCTTTCTTATCTAAAGAAGAAATAAGGATTATAGGAATATTATTAAAATAAAATTGTTTTAATAAATTTAATAATGCCAAACCCGAAATATTGGGCATCATGATATCGCTAATGATCAAATCAATTTTCTCTTTCTGAATTATATCAAGTGCTTGAAAACCATCTTCAGCAATTAACGTTTCGTACTCTTCGGCTTGTAAATAATGTGAGATAACCTCAAGCATTAATTTATCGTCATCTACAATTAGAATTTTCATGATTATGTTTTTTAGTATTTAATTAATAAAAAACTGAATAGCAGTATAATAAATATAATCACACCAACTATTTGATAAGGCTTCATCCCCTTCTCATTACTATTTATATCCTTAGTTATATTCAAAAGCACATTATTTATTCTTACAAATGCAGATTCACTTTTTGGAATATAATCATAGGAACCATTCTCAATACATTTAACCGCTACATCAACACTATCTTGAACAGATAGCATAATAACTTTTGTTTTAGGAACTAATTTTTTGATTTGTTTTAAAATAGTTAGTCCATTCCATGCATAAGAAACCTTTGAATCTAAATAATAATCTAAAATTACAACATCAGGTTTTTGTTTGATTTGTTGCAAACAGGCCTCTCCAGTTTGAAAAGTTTTTATTTTTACTGAAGGCATTTTCTCTGATATGGAATGTTCCAAGGCTTTCGTATATAGAGGGTCATCGTCAACAATAAATAACAATACATCACGGCCTTCATCACGGAATTTTTCTGCCATGGTTAAACCTGTAAGAGCAACTCGTAATCGGTTGCCTGGAGGCTCGTTCATTTGACCGTATACCAGAGAAACTTTATCCAATACATTGGAATCTTTCATTTC
>JAIOQD010000325.1 GCA_021413595.1 Bacteroidota bacterium
TCTTCTTCCTCTTCCTCTTCAGTTGCAGCTTTTTTCTGAGTTTTAGGCGCTTCTTTCGGAGCATTCGGATTCACATAATCTTTACGTAATACGGAGAATACGGTACGTCTGTTCTTTTGATGACCTGCTTCTTTTTCTTCAGTAGTACCCATTTTATTGATTTGAGCATCAGTGATCAACAAGCGTTTTTCGCCATATCCTTTTGGAACCATTCGTTCAGCAGGAATTCCTTTTGAAACTAAATAATCAAAACAAGATTTAGCACGAGCATCTGATAATTTAAGATTGTCGGCATCGCCACCGCGTGAATCGGTATGTGCACTTAACTCAATAAGAAACGTTGGGTTATCAATTAAAGTCTGGTATAAGAAATTTAATGAGTCCTGAGACTCAGGACGCAAAGATGACTGACCTAAATCATACAATACATCCGGGAAGCGGATCTCTTTTTCGATTGGAACTAAAGAAAAACTTACCCCTTTAAATATTTTTGCATCTTCAACACCTACTGTTGTTACCTTGGCTTTTGCCGAACTATTTACATAACCGTTGGGTGCATTTTTAGTTACAATATCATTACCAACCTGTGTGGTAACCACATACGATGTGTTAGGGTTTACGAAACGAGCCGTACCATTTGCAGCAAAGCTATATTTTCCATCCGCATCTGTCTTTGTTTCAACAGAAGAGCCGTCCGATCCTAATAATTTAACAACTACACCAGCAACAGGCTCTTTAGATTTAGCATCATTTACAGTACCTGTAATTGAAAACAATAAAGGTGGCAACACAAATGACCAGATATCATCAGAACCTTTTGTACCTTCACGATTAGATGAGAAATAACCTCTTTCTTTAGCACCTTCAAAAATAATTCCGAAATCATCACCGGCTGAGTTGATCTGGTATTTCAAATTAGTTACATTGGCCCATTCACCTTTTCCTTTTTTCTCACCTCTGAAAATATCTAAACCTCCCATTCCCAAATGCCCATCTGAAGCGAAGTACAATGTACCATCATCATGCAGGTAAGGAAACACATCATTACCTGCTGTATTGATCTCTGCTCCCAAATTTACAGGCTGCCCCCATTTTTTTGTTTTCTTATCATAATTAGATACCCAAATATCGTTTCCTCCTTGTCCACCGGCCATGTCAGATGAAAAAAGCAAGGTGGCTCCTCCAAAAGAAATGGATGGCGAAGCGAATTTGTTTGAGTCGTTACAAAACCAGAATTTTTCCGGATCCCCCCAAACATTTCCTTTTTTAATAGAAAACCATAATTGATTCAATGAATTTTTATTTTTTTCAGCAAGACAGCGGGTAAAGACCAATAAGTCACCTTTTCTAGTCATGGAAGTTAAACCTTCATTATCATTTGTGTTAACCGGACCTGGCAATGGAGCCGGAGTGCTCCATCTTCCATTTTTATCCATTTGTGTCTCAAAAATATCGCTATAAAATTCACCAAGAGAACCATCAAATGCACCACCTGTAACACCGGGGCGCATAGAAGTGAAATATAATTTATTGTATTTTTTATCCGCGTAAGTAGGACAAAAATCGGGATCTTTACTATTTATCAATGTCATGTTCTCTACTTTGTAACGTGAAGGATGTTCTTTCCATTTAGTAGCCAATTCACATGATTTGATAATTAGCTTTAATTGCTTTTACGTACCATGCTTCCGCTTGCTTGTTATCACCTGTTAATCTGTAACATTCCGCTATTGTGAAAATGATAACAGCTTTGTCTTCTTTTTTCTTGGCTTTTGTATAGGCTTTTTTGTAAAGCTCTATTGCATTAAAATACTGCCTGTTTTGGAATGCAGCATCAGCGTCAATAGAAAAGTTTTTCTGAGCCATTACATTTGACGAAAAAGCTAGAGTCACAACGAATGCAACAATTAATTTTGAAATTCTATTCATATCAATTTTAAGATTTATCTATTTTAAGAGTGCTAAATTAAATAAATAATTGAAACAAAAAAACTATTTTGTTCCAATTATTATTTAGGCAATTTCATAAATATGAAGCATGTTATATCAAAACAGGCATCTATAAAGGTGTTTCATTCTATAAAAATGAATTATTTTGTAAACAGCAACTCTCTGTATTTCGGCAAAGGCCAGCTTTCGTCATCAATAAGTAACTCTAATTTATCGACATGATACCGAATTACATCGAAAAAGACCTTTACTTTTTCACAATAATCGACAGCTTGTTTTTTAGCGTCTGTAATTACATTTGCTTTTTTTCGAGCCTCTATCATCTGATCCACTTTAGTTTTGATGGTATTGATATGTTCTGAAATTTCGAGGATCATGCCCAATTGAATTTGCCCGGCTTTTTTAAAATCAGCCTCATTCATGATATCTTTTAAGCCTTTTACATTTTCAATTAAAGAGCTTTGGTATTTAATGGCGGTAGGAATAATATGGCTCATTGCTAAATCCCCCATTACACGGGATTCGATCTGAATTTTTTTAGTGTAGGTCTCCAAATAAATATCATAGCGGGCATGCTGCTCACGTTCCGTTAAAATGCTGTGGCGTTCAAACAAACTCATTGTTTGTTTAGAAACAAAGGCGCCTAAGGCCAATGGTGTGGTTTTAATGTTTGAAAGACCTCTTTTAGCAGCTTCCTTCACCCACTCTTCACCATAGCCGTTCCCTTCAAAACGGATCTTTTTCGACTCAACAATATATTTCCGTAAAATTTGAAATATCGCT
>JAIOQD010000326.1 GCA_021413595.1 Bacteroidota bacterium
CACTGTGCCTCCGTCTGTTGTTCTACCTCTTGAGTGGTCAGTCTGAGTGGGGTTTAAGGTCATCGAATCAATAATTGCACCAGCCGCATCAGCAAAAACAAGGGCTTCGGGCTTGGTTTGAGTAAGTTTAAAACCTGCATGAACATTAGTACCATCGAAGATATCCTTACCTGAGATCCAGATGATCAGATAACCATTAGCAGCTATTGAAACACCCGCAGGTATTGGCCATTTTGTAGGATTACTTATCTTATCACTTAAATAATATCCTGTTAAAGAAACCGTTGAACTACCTATATTATATAATTCGACCCAGTCAGGAGTTTCGCCATAATTATCGAGAGTTGTATTAACGTTTGAACAAGAATACTCATTCACTACCACCTGGCTGCTGCCCTTGCTGATAAAGCTAAAAATAGTAATTAAAAGTGATAAAACTCCCGCGTAATTTTTCAATTTCATTGAAAAAAAGTATTAAGTAAATGATTTTTTCCTTTGCTAAGTTATAACTATTATCTGACTTTCAAAAGTATTGTAGCAAACAAGCGGATTTATTAGGGAATATGAATTATTGAGAGGATTTATAATGTTAAAAAAAATCGGACAAAAAATTAAATTTTCTGTCCCAACTCAATTACTTCCAGATCTTTTATCTGGCTGCCATCGATTGTAAATCTAACAAGTGTTTTTACTTTATGAAAACCATGAATACCGGCAGCACCCGGATTAATATGCAGTAGCTTATATTTTTCATCAAACATCACTTTTAAAATATGTGAATGTCCGCATATAAACAATTGGGGGGGGCTTTTTTTTATTTGTTCCATAGCTTCCAATGAATACCGATTGGGATACCCACCTATATGCGTCATAAAAACATCAACCCCTTCACACATAAATCGTTGGTTTTTAGGATAGACCTTACGCACATCCTGCCCATCAATATTTCCATAAACTGCTATTACAGGCTTGATCTTTGCTAATTCGTCAGTAATAGAAACAGTGCCGACATCACCTGCATGCCATATTTGGTCGCAGCTATCGAAATATTTAAAAATTTTTGGATCTAAATAATTATGCGTGTCGGAAAGAAGGGCTATACGTTGCATATCAACACAAAATTAATTTTACAATTTAATAATTTCACAGTTGGCAATTTAAAGCTTTAACGAATGTAATAATTTATTTTTTATTTATTTTTTACACTTAAATAACACTAGTAACTCGTTAAAATTCGTAATTCAGAGGGGATATTATATTTTTTGTAATTCAGTTTTTTTTATCCAGCCTGTATTTCCATTCGCAATTTTTATTTCAGCCCAACTAACATCTTCCTGAGTAACATTTACTTTAGTTCCTGCATGTAAAATAAACAGCTTAGTCCCCTTTTCATTTGGAGAGCCAGTAACTGTTATTGATGGGGAAATAATAATTGCCTCACTATTATTTTTGGTAATGCTATATTTATGTTGTGCAATAAAGAATGTAATTACACATAAAATAACTAAGCTTGTTCCACCAAAAAATCCGAACTGCTTTAATCCTCTTTTTTGCATCGTTATATAAATAGCGAATAATATTAATGAGATACAAATCAATAGAATGCACAGTTGTGACCAACCCTTTTCAGTCATAAGATCAACCAGTCCGTTTTTCCATTGACTTAAAAATAATTGTGGCGCAGCATCAATTTTATCTTCCGTTTTTTGGTTTGCTAATTTTAAATTAAAATTAAAATCATCGTTATCCGGGTCTAATTTTAAAGCACGTTCATAATTCAAAATAGCAAAAGCAATATTATTTGTTTTATAATAGGCATTGCCCAAATTAAAATATACTTCGGGTGCCTCCAGCCCATTGCTTAATATATTCTCATACAATTTAGAAGCTTTAGTAAAATCACCTTTAGAGTACTCGCTATTTGCGCTGTCCAGCAAAATATTGTTTTCGTTTGCGGTGGCCAATGATACTGTAAAAATCATTGCAATAACAATTGGCATCGCCAATCCTAATTTACTCAGTCCGAATTTATCACTAATGCGGGTCAAGGGTAGAAATAAATATTGTGTGCGTAGGTCATACAGAGCTTGTCGAAGTATGTGGGCAAGCCATCGCACACCCTTCGACAAGCTCAGGGTGACAACACACGCTTTGAGATTATTCCGCCCTTGATTCGAATCGCTATTTAATTTCATCTTCAATTTTCGTAATGAGTTCAACAGTACTATTATAAATGCTATTTAAATCTCCGGAAACAGCACTTGGTGCATAACGAGCATATTCGCAATTATCAAGTGTTGTTATTAATTGTTGAATGGTGGCATCGTTTACTCTTTTTGCTTTAAGCGTATCTGAAATATGTTCTTTGTTCAAATCAGCAGCCAGTATGTTTAATTTATCACCTATATAACCGTACAATGCTTTAAATATCTCAACATAAAATTGTTCTTTGTTATTCGATTTTAAGTATTGCTCTGCAAGGGATAAACGTTTCTTAGCCATTTTAGTGGCTTTCCGGCTTTTTACAGCAATTGCATCTTTATTTTGTTCTGTGTTTTTTCTACGGATAAAAATAAAACCAACAAATGCGAAAAACGGACTTATCAAACCTAAATAAAACAATGGAGATCCAAAGAAATAATTATTTTTGGGCTCAAGATGTACATTGTTTGTTTTAATATATCGAATATCATTGCCCAATACTTTCACATCTTCTTTGCTACGTGGATTAAATACATTTGCAGATTCTTCGCCCCCTGCACCTTTTTCAACATTAATAGTAAACTCCGGTGAAGGGATTGTTATGTATTGTTTTTTTTCAGGATCAAAATAACTAAAATTGATCTGATCAATTTTATAATCTCCCTCATGACGGGGAATGATGAGATAATCAAATATTTTGTTACCGCTTACCCCATTGGCACCAGCTGTAATATTTTCTTTGGTTTTAGGATCATAGGTTTCGAAATCCTCCGGAAAATCAATTTTCAGAGGGTCAACTAATTTAATATTGCCTTTCCCATTCAAAGTAATTGTTAAATTAACTGCATCATTTGCTTTTATTTTCTCTTTGCTTATTTGAGCTTTAAATGAATAATTCCCAACAGCACCAGAAAAATTAGCAGGTTTATTCACCTCCGGCAATGGTAATATTTCAATAGCAACCGCCTTGCTTTTTACAGAATAGGTTGCATCTTCATAACCTCCACCAAAAAATTGTTCAAAAACATCACGTGGCCTTCTGTTGGATTGTTTTCTTACCACACATTCAATATTCATTGGCTCAATTTCTAATTTCCCACTCCGTTGCGCAAATAAATAAGTACGTTTCAGTTCGCCAACCTGATAATTTACTCCATCAATATTTTCATTCACAACTTGAATTTGTGGATTATTGGGCATATCCTGGGACCAAAATCCGGTATAATCAGGAAACTTGATATCCTGAAAACCACGTAATTGATAACGGGTATATACTTTATGCGTTACCGTTATTTGTTCACCTAAATATGCTTTTGTTTTGCTTACAATTGTTTTTACAAATAAATTATCGCTTAAATTTTCGGTTGTTGGAGCAGAAGGGTTTTGAGCGGGATGGTTAGCATTACCCTGGCTTTGAGCGTTGGCTGCACCTTTTACCACTTCAATAGTAAAAGCGTTTGATTGGATAGTTGCCCCGTTCACATTTACACTAGCCGGACCAATATTAATTTTTCCTTCTTTTTTTGCAGCAACCACATAAGATAAAGTAATGGATTGACTCATGGATCCATTCACGTAAGACATGCTGGTGGATTGGTTAGGTCCGGAATAAACATCAAAATCATTTAAAGGTGGTGCTTTAAAATTACTACCACTACTATTTAGTGAAAACGAGATCTGAAACGATTCGCCCACAGCCACTTTAGCCTTACTTGCCTGTGCAGTTAGCTTTTGAGCAAATGAAATATTTGCCAGGGTAATAATAAAAATTAATATGCAAACTATTTTTTTCATTCTAAATTTTAAACTTTCAACTTTAAACTTTCTAACTTATTATTTATTTTACCAATCTTTATCAATTTCCACTTTCATGCCTTTTGTTTTCCCTTTCTTCATTTTATCCTGAAGATTTTTTTCATCGTTTTGCAAGGCATCTAACAATCGTTTCGCATCTTCTTTTGAAATCTGATTCTCTTTAGGCTTCTCCTTTTCTTTATTTTCCTTGTCCTTATCTTCATTAGGTTTGTCGTCCTTTTTGTCTTTATCCTTTTTATCCTTGTCTTTGTTATCCTTGTTATCTTTCTTGTCCTTGTTATCTTTGTCCTTATTATCCTTTTTGTCTTTATCGTCTTTCTTCTGTTGTTGCTGCTGTTGCTTTAGCATTTGCTGTGCATAAGCTAAATTGTACCGCGTGTCTTCATCATCAGGATTGTTTTTCAATGCGTTTTTATAAGCATCTAATCCTTCCTGGTATTTTTTTGTTTGCATTAAGGCATTACCCAAATTATGATACGCCTTTGAAAGCGTATCTTTTGAAGAAGCACGGTGTGTAAGCAATTGAAATTGCTCAGCGGCTTCCTCATATTTCCCTTGCTTGTAATAGGCATCACCAAGATTAAAGGAACTT
>JAIOQD010000327.1 GCA_021413595.1 Bacteroidota bacterium
ACCACCGGGAGGTACAGCATAATACGTAGTCATACCAGAAGTATAAGGAAAAGAATTGCTAACAGTATATTCTACAGAAGATCCAGTAATTGGAAAGGAATTATAAAAACGTGTTCCGGATGGAAAGCTTGGTGAAACACTGTCAAAAGGAATATTTGCACTTACGTTACAAAAAATAAAATCCTTTTGAAGCGGAGTTCCCTGACAATTTTGAACTATATAATCAGTTTTATCGATATCAATTTGCAAAGGGTCAATAATTGGTTCACCCTGACAATTTCCATTTTCACTATAACCCTGTATAAAAGCCTGATCGCCAATTGTTATTCCGGAAGTTTGGCCTTGTCCGTTCATTATGGCGCCACTCAGAGAGACATTTGGTGGGCAACTTGAATTTTTTAATATATTACAATCATCTGTTACCTTCAGATGAAAGGTTAGTTTAGCCAATAGGGTATTTACATCCGCTGGTTTAGGAAGTGTACCAAAATCCCAAACTAATGAACCTGTTGCCCCAAGTGCAGGATCAAAATATAAATTATTGGGTGATGGAAGGGGTTCGAAATATATGTTTTTTACACCGCTCCCATTCACATAAGTTGCCGAATATGGCATCGGAATAATAATTTTTGTATTTCCAATCGCCTCAGTTCCTTGGTTTCTGATTTCCAGTTTATATTCAACGTCCTGACCCGGCATTATGGTTAATGGAGGCGAACCAACAGGAAGACCATTAATAGTAGCAGCCGAAATTAAAGGCTCTACATTTGGGTAGCAAGCATCCACTGCCATAGCAATTACAGAAATTATATACCTATCCAGAGTTGAACCATATTTAAACTTTGTAGAAGTTTGATTATTGGTAATAACAGAGTTGTTTACATTGGGTATATAAAACATACTTAAATCATCCCCAGTATTGTTTTGAAGAGTTGGATTCCGGGTATTTCCACCCGTATTAATCGAGCTGTTGAAAAAATTTGTGGTACTATTCCCCGTATGACTTAAGGGAACCCAAGCATTGCTCTGATCTATTATACTAAAATAATCACCACTAAAATCTACATCTCCCTCCCCAGCCATCAAACCCAGTTTAAAATTAACATTACCAGCCTGAGCAGTGTTAAAGCCTGAAACTGGAAGTTCAAAAGAATTAGTATTATCAACATAAGCGTAACCATCAAAAATGGTTATATCACGCCAATTCATTGTCGAGTTTTCAAATATCACGATCATACCCCATCCACCGAAATAGCCGGCACCCGATCCATACCCTTCTTTCAAAGCAATATCTGCAACCGAATATACACCGGATTTATTTGCTTTAACATAATCTGTCACTTCTACATATGCAGAATATATAAAATCCAGGCTAGTAGTTGGGTAATTAATATCACTGGCGTTAGCAGTAAATTCAGTATATGGTTGTCCTGTAGCCTTTAATTTGATCTTGCGCTTATCTAACGATCTTGTATAGTTAACCTGAATAGTTCCAGAAACATTGCCACTTGCTGTTGCGGTTGATTGATAAGTTGCCTCGGTTCTATCGCCTCTTGAATCCCTTCGCAATGTGTTCACCGTTAAAATTATGCCCCCACCTGGCGCGTAAACTATTACAGGATTGAAGCTAACATCTCTGAGATTTAAACCAGAGACAGTAGCAATTTGATTTCCGGGACTAGTCCATGTACTTCCATTATTAGTGGAATAACGGACATACGGAAAAATATAAGCAAATTCAAAAAGTACTTGAGGGCCACTACCAGAAGATGTATATGTGTATCGGACACCATAAAGATTATTGACTCCCACACGCTTTACAGAAACAGTATAATCAGTATTGATAATTGAATTATTGTGACTTTCCGTATAGTTTTGATTTATTGATTGAGGTAAAGTTTGTGTAACATTAAAAGTATTAGGGCTCGGAGAATAATCGTTGGCTCTTCCTGTCCAATATAAACCTGCATAGACAATTTTTGAACATTCCGGAATGGAACCATTCTCTGTTGAAAAATTTAAAGTTGCAGATGATGAATTAACAGTACTATCAACTCCATCAATATCAACATATTTCATACTACCATCATTGTTATTGGTAGTGATAGAATATACCACAGGTGTAAGATTAGTATTCCCTACCATAGTATAATCACCTTTAATGTGATACATTTTTTGAGTAGGACTATATACAGAAGCTCTTTGTGTAAAGGGTTTGATTACCTGACCGTTTACACAATTCAAACCTCCTAAAATAACAATCAAGATTAGAAACAATAATTGAACAAAACTGACCAACTTTGATTTTAGTATTTTGATTTTCATTACCTAAAAAATTTGTGATTTAATTAATGTTTGGCTAACTACCAATGTTGGTTTTGTACAAAATTTCTATTGAAGAGTTTTCAGTTCTTTGAATCATCGCAGAAATTTTTTCATTCACGCAGGAGCTGTTTTTAGGCTGGTCAGGACAAATATTAAAATCACATATAAAATAAATATATTTCAAATTAGCAAAAGCTGTTAAATCAGAAATTTTTAATACTTTTTGGAGGTCATCAGGCTTTTTAATTTTAATAGAAATAATTTGAATTTTGTTATAGATAGGATCCAAATCACTAAATAACCGTAAGGAGGATGCATCGGTAAATAGAACAATAGGATTTTCTTTATATGTTCCCACTAATTTACCTTGTTCAAAATATAAAGAAGGCAGCAGATCAGAAATCAAACTGATTAGATGAATACTTTCTGCTTTTATTGCTCCAACCTGAGAGGCTCTCATGGCGGACAGTTTAGTATCCAATTCCAATGTTTTTTGTTCCCAGATCAGGCTTTGTGATTTAACTTGTATTCTCGAAGTGAATCCAACAAAAAAACAGATAAAAATAATTTTTAACGTAAATGATTTATTCATAAAAACGGCAATTAAATTGTTCAGCAAAATTATTATTGAACAATTTTTATTACAATGACCTCAATCAAATGGAAATTTGATTTTTGACATAAACATAATTGATTTCCTTTTTCATACTCACAATGAATAATTAACCCAAAATGAGATACCATTACAAGAAAAGATGAAAAAAATTAGTTCCCTCTCTAAAATTTAGATTTAACTTGCTTCTCTAAGTTGTCATTACAGAAACCTTCTTGGTTTTTATTTATAGTTACGGAGAAATAGATCGGGGGGATCTTTCAGTTTTTCTTTTTCACTTTAATGCAATAATTCACAATCGATCTCGTTCAAAACACGGATATTTTTATTTACTTTGTATTAATGAACTCAAAAAAATTACTTTTCTTTATTTTTACATCCTTTATAAGCTCTTTCGCTTTTTCACAAGTAGGAGGTAATAACACGTATGAGTTCTTAAATCTACCCATATCAGCTAGGGTTACAGCTTTGGGGGGGAATCTTATTTCAACAAGGGATAATGATTTAAATGTTTCGCTCAGCAATCCTGCTTTACTTACCGATTCGATGAACAATAATGTAGCATTGAGTTATATTAATTACTTTGGTGATATAAATTATGGTTATGCTGCTTACGCTAAAAAAATCAATAAAATTGGAACTGTTAGTGGAGGTATTCAATATCTGAATTATGGTACGTTTATTCGTGCTGATGAAGCAGGTACTATTGATGGTACGTTTGGTGCAAACGAAATGAGTTTCAATGTTTCTTATGCCCGCACTATTTTGGATTCAAACTTAACGGTGGGAGCCACTGTAAAAACAATTTATTCTCATTTAGAGTCCTATACTTCGCTTGGATCCGCTCTCGATCTTGGCGCAGTATATGTCATGCCGTCAAGAGGTTTCACCTTGGCTGCGGTTATTAAAAATACAGGAAGGCAATGGAAGCCATACGTACCGGGTAATAGGGAAAATCTCCCAATCTTGAAAAATGGGATCTTACTTATCAAGACCCTGCAAATCCAATTTTAACTGTTGATCCACTTACTGGAGACGCGATTAAACAAAATAAAAATAAGATATTTGGGGATAAATTAATGCGTCACCTTGTAATAGGAGGGGAATTCTTAATTACAAAAAGCTTTTTTTTACGTGCCGGTTATAATTACCAACGAAGAAAAGAATTAAAAATACCTGAAAAACGTGGTATGACAGGCTTTTCATTCGGATTTGGATTTCGAGTTTATAAATTTCAATTCAGTTATGGTAGGGCGGTTTACCATTTAGCAGGCCCTTCAAACAATTTTTCAATTAGTTTTGACATTAACAGTTTTTATTCAAAAAAATAGGTTACTGATAACGAATATTTACGAATTTGCGAAAAAAGGATTTATTTCAGATAAATTAATTATTATGAATTTATTCGTTATTAATAACCTTATTCGTAAATTCGTTTTTTTTAATTGTAAGTGAACCAACATTGATTCGTAAATTCGTAAATATTCGTTATTAGTAACCTGAATTGTTAGATGTCTAAAATTACTATTGCCATTGATGGATATTCATCCTGCGGAAAAAGCACCTTAGCAAAAGCTTTAGCTTCCCATTTACATTATGCCTATGCCGATTCTGGTGCAATGTATCGTTGTGTAACACTTTATGCTTTGAGAAAAGGTGTTATAAAGGATGGTAGTTTTATGCCGGAAGAAATAATCAAATTATTACCGAAGATTAAACTTTCTTTTGAATTTAATTCTCAAACCAAGGCTTCCGATACTTTTTTGAATGGCGAAAATGTGGAGAAAGAAATCCGTCAGATGATCGTTTCCGAAAATGTGAGCCAAGTGAGTGCTATTCATGAAGTGAGAGTACAAATGATTGCAATACAGCGCGAATTAGGGAAAAACGGAGGAATTGTGATGGATGGCCGAGATATAGGTTCTAACGTATTTCCGGATGCTGAACTTAAAATTTTTATGACATCTGATAGTGATATTCGCACACAGCGTAGATTTGATGAGTATAAAACAAAAGGACAGCATGTTTCATTTAATGATGTAAAAGTAAATTTATTAAACCGTGATTATGAAGATACTCACCGTAAAGAAGACCCTTTAGTTCAAGCACAGGATGCTATCGTACTTGATAATTCTGATCTTACCCGCGAACAACAATTAGAATATGTAGTAAAACTGATACATGATCTAACGCTTTCAGCAAGCTGATCTTATCAAACAGCAATTTTTTTTAGTTTTTTGCATCTCCTTTTTATTAATTTGAACGTCATTACGTATTTTTTTAAAGTTTTTCAATTACTCCTTTTTGATACGAATTGGCACAAAATTGTATCTAATTTATTCATGCAAATTCGTGTCAGACTTTTTTGATATCCACTTTATTAATTAATAATTATCTTTACTCATTAACAATTTAGTATGTTTATGAATATGTATCTAAAATACATTAGCAAACCTGCCCGAATCGGCTTATTCATTCGGGTGGCTAAGCAGATTCATAGATCCATAAAAAAATCATTTTTAAGTTCTATTTCATTACTTTGTTTCAGCTTTTTATCCGTTTCCTTATCAGCACAGGAGTGTAGCATTATTTACGTCAGCCCAACAGGAGTTTCAAGCGGAACCGCTGGAACAATATCTAATCCGGCTAGTTTAGCTTATGGATTAACACTTGTAAGTTCCACAAATAATCTGCTTTGGCTTTCCACTGGCACTTACTTGATTTCCAATATATTAAGCATACCATCTAACGTAACCATTGAAGGTGGATTTGATGCTTCAACTTGGATAAAAAGTACTGTTTCACATAGTATTATTGACCGTGACGCTACAAATCCCTTGCCCTCTCCATTTAACGCTTTAGTTGGATTGGCAGGTAACGCGGCTACTAATTTTCGATTACAGGATCTTACTATCAACATAGCCAATGCACCTGGAAATCAAATTTCAGTTTATGGCATTTATTTATCGGGATGCTCCAATTATAATATTACCCGCTGTACAGTCACAACTGGTGCCGGTTCAGCAGGATTGGATGGAATACCAGGAACAATTGGGTCAACAGGTGGAAATGGAGGTGCAGGTACAGCAGGAGGACCTCAAACCCCAGCTCCGGGAGGAACAGGTGGAACAGGTACTAATGCGGGCGGTAACGGTGCTACGGTTACAGATTATGAAAATGTAAGTTCGGGTTCGGTTGGTTTGGGATCTGCTGGTGGTTTAGGAGGTGCTGGTGGTACTGGTCC
>JAIOQD010000316.1 GCA_021413595.1 Bacteroidota bacterium
AAAATTATTTCCAACCTATATCGGAATGGTGGTTACTGATTTTTTATTAGCACAATTCCCACAGATCATGGATTTTAACTTCACAGCAAAAGTGGAAGAAGAATTTGATGAAATTGCTGAGGGGAAAATTTCCTGGACAAAAATGTTGGGAGAATTTTACAAACCATTCCATAAAAATGTTGTAGATACCTCCGAAAATTCAGAACGTGCCTCCGGAGAACGGTTATTAGGCATCGACCCTGTTACAGGTAAAAATGTATATGTGCGTATCGGCCGCTTTGGACCAATGGCACAGCTCGGAGAAGGCAATGACGAAAACAACAAACCTAAATTTGCAGGTTTGCGTAAAGATCAACGTATTGATACCATTACCTTTGAGGATGCAATGGATCTGTTCAAGTTGCCACGCGTTGTTGGTGAGTTTGAAGACAAGGAGATGGTTGTTGCAATAGGACGTTTCGGTCCGTATGTTCGTCACAACAGTATTTTCGTTTCTTTGAAAAAAGAAGATGATCCAATGACAATTTCTTCTGATCGTGCTATCGAATTGATCTTGGCAAAACGCCAGGCGGAGATTGATAAATACATTAAATCGTTCCCTGAAAATCCTGCAGTACAATTGCTAAACGGACGATGGGGCCCCTATTTAGTTATTGATGGTAATAATTTTAAATTGCCAAAAGGAACTGATCCTTTAGTGTTATCATTGCAGGACTGCCTTGCTATTGCAGCTGATCCCAAAAATGCAAGTAAAGGAAATCGTTTCAAGAAAAAAATAATTGCGAAACCTTTTAAACAAGCCGTTGCTAAAAAAGTGGCTCCTAAAAAAAGTGCTGCCAAAAAAAGTGCTGCGAAAAAAACAAGCGCAAAAAAGGCTGTAGCAAAAAAAGTAGTTAAGAAAAACTAAGATTTTGATCTTGGCGAAAATGGTTGGATGTAAAGCAAACTTTTTTGAATAACTGTATCTTTTCAATTGGTTATCGTTATAGATCAGGAAAGACTTTTTATCAAATAATATTTTTTTCTGATAGCGTTGGTGAAAATAAGTCGCAGTTCTTTATTCAAATGCCGCGTTAGGGATTGCAGCGAAAATCCTTTTCTGTTTAGAAAAGATTGAAGCGCAAAGCCCGCCCTTTTCTTCTTTAAGAAAAGGAACGCCCAAATAAATTTTACACTTATAGTTTTTCATCGAAAAAAATAAAAATTCCAGTTCAGTAATTATGCAAGAATATTTCACACCCATTGATATTACTCAGTTTAACTGTGTTAATCAGTACACAGATACTTCGTATGCTAAACTGATCAATGCATACATTCAAGATTTGGATTTTCCAAGTTTAGAAAATGTACATCTTGCTATTATTGGAGTAGAAGAGGATCGTAAAGCATTGAACAACGAAGGTTGCGGACTGGCAGCTGATTATGTTCGTGAAAATTTATATAAATTATTTCAAGGAAATTATTCAACTAAAATTGTTGATCTGGGAAATATAAAAAAAGGAAATACTATTGATGACAGCTATTTTGCGGTTACTGATGTGCTTTCTCAATTATTGAGAAAAAATATTATTCCAATTATTATCGGTGGAGGTCAGGATCTAACGTATTGCAATTATGCAGCCTATAAAAGTCTTGAGCAAACAATAAACATTGTTGCCATCGACTCCTGTTTCGATATTGGTGATGGCGACAAAGAACTCAACTCCCAAAGTTATCTGAGCAAAATAATTTTACATAAACCCAATATCCTTTTTAATTACAGTAATGTTGGCTATCAAACCTATTTTGTGGAGCAGAATGCGATCGAACTTATGAATAAATTGTATTTCGATTCGCATCGTTTGGGGCAGGTTCGAGCAAATATGGAAAATGTTGAACCTATTGTGCGTAATGCTGACGTGGTAAGCTTTGATATATCCTCTGTTCGTCAAAGTGATGCTCCGGGTAATGGCAATGCATCACCCAATGGATTTCATGGAGAAGAAGCTTGTCAGATCGCCAGATATGCCGGTTTGAGTGATAAACTCTCCTCTATCGGTTTTTATGAAATTAATCCCGCATTTGATACGAATAAACAAACGGCACACCTTGTTGCACAAATGATCTGGTATTTTATTGATGGCTTTTACAATAGAAAACAGGATTACCAAATTGTGGATAAATCGGAATACAAAAAATACAGGGTTTCCATCAAAGACCATAATCACGAAATAGTTTTTTATAAAAGCAATAAAAGCGACCGTTGGTGGATGGATGTTCCGTATCCAATAAATCATCAGATAAAATATGAGCGGCATCACATGGTACCATGTTCTTATACCGACTATGAAACGGCTTGCCAAGATGAAATGCCCGACAGGTGGTGGCAAACTTATCAGAAATTGGGATAGTTTTTAAAAATATATTTGGGCTGAAGAACAATAAAATACTTAAATAATTTGTTTTTATAAACATATTACTTAATTTAGCGACCTAAAGTGTACTCAAAAAGTGACGAATTGTTAATTATTTAACAAGAATTAAGATGAAAAAAACCATTACTACTGTAGTATTATTCATTACCGGATTAGTGTCCTTTGCTCAGCAAGATGCCCAATTCAGTATGAACATGTTTAACCGCTTGGCTGTTAATCCCGCGTACGCAGGTATGAATAAAGCACTTTGTGGAACGTTATTCTATCGTCAGCAATGGACAGCTTTCCCGGGAGCACCTAAAACAGGTCTGTTGAGTGTTGATTTTGGTGAAGTTCTTTTTGGAGGTGTTGGTTTAACAGTGGATCAGGATCAATTGGGTTTTGATAAAACGTTAAAAGCAAAGTTGGCATACTCTTTCCATTTACCTGTTGGTCCCGGTACTTTAGGGATCGGTTTGGATGCCGGTATGATCCAAAAACAAATAAAAGGCGATTTTATAGCACCGGATTGTACAACAACTACTGGTGGAGGCGGTACAGATCAGGCTATTCCATGGACGGGGACCTCTGCAACTACTTATGATGTTGGATTTGGTTTGTATTATAGAACTAACAGATTGTACGTTGGTTTGTCCTCTTTACATTTACCTGAGCAAACATTATCTAAAAAAGCATCAGCATACGATTTCAATTATAAAGTTGCCCGTCACTATTATATTATGGCAGGTTATACATTCCAATTGGGACAGCAGTTTGATTTAACTCCGTCAGTATTGGCTAAATCAGATGCATCTGCAACACAATTAGATTTAAATTTAATAGCAAAATGGAATAAAATGATATTTGCCGGTCTTTCTTACCGTATAAGCGATGCAATGGTTGCAATAGTTGGACTTGAAAGAAGTTTTACCCCTAAAGTTACTGCAAAATTCGGGTATGCTTATGATATTACTACATCAACTATCAAAAATCACAGCAATGGTTCACATGAAATTATGTTAGGATTCTGTTATAAAATAAAGGCAGAAGCCAAACAAACAAGTCACATGAATGTTAGATTTTTATAAAAAATAAATATTTTTGTAACTATTAATTACAAGTTTCGTTAGAGTACATCACTTTCCATTTTTTATAATCATTTTTTACAAATGATTTTTGAAAAGGCGTTTAAATTAAAACAACAAACATGAAAAAATTCATCTTGTTAGGTTCAATGGCTGTTATAGCCGCTACAGGTTGTAAAAACAGCAGTAACGGAGAATTAATGGGAGTTCAGGGACGTCCGGAGTGGTTCGATGTTGATCCATTTGGAATGTTGCACATACCTATGGGCAGTTACAATATGGGCCCTAGTGATGAGGATGCTCCTTACGCACATACCACCAAGTCAAAAACGGTTTCCGTTCAGGCTTTTTATATTGACCAAACAGAAATTTCTAATAACGAATACCGCCAGTTTGTATATTGGGTTCGGGATTCTATTGCTCACCGTGCTTTATTTGAAAGTGGCATCGCTGAGCATGGTATAGAAACGGATGATTTTGAACAACCCATTGAGCCACCACTAGTAAATTGGGAAGAAGATATTCAATACAATGAGCAGGATGTAAGAGAGGTGTTGGAATTTATGTACCTTCCACCTGAAGAACGTTTTTACAGACGTAGAGAAATTGATACACGTAAATTAAATTATGAGTACTATTGGATCAATCTTCGATTAGCTGCTGTTAAATCCAATCGTTTCAGACCGGTAAAATCACCCGATGAAAAAACAGGCTTAGATTTTATTAATGGATATCAGTCAACAAGTACAGGCGACAATAAAACATTGGGTCAATACAATGTAAAAGACGAAATTTCTGACGGCAGTGGAAAATACAGTGTTCGTGAAAGAAATGACAAAGATAGAAGTGTATTTATTGTTAAAGATATAATAAACGTATATCCTGATACATTAGCATGGGTGCATGATTTCACTTATTCATTCAATGAGCCAATGACAAATATGTATTTTTGGCACCCGGCTTATGATGATTATCCAGTAGTTGGTGTTACTTGGAAACAAGCACGTGCATTTTGTGTTTGGAGAACTCAGTTATTTAATTCTTATCTAACGTCTAATGGTCAGGCATCTGTGAACGATTTCCGTTTACCAACTGAATCAGAATGGGAATACGCTGCTCGTGGTGGAAATGCTTTAAGTCCTTATCCTTGGGGTGGTACATATATCAGAAATGCATTGGGTTGTTTCTTGGGTAATTTTAAACCAATGCGTGGAAGTTATATTGATGACGGAGGTTTCCATACAGTAAAAGTAGTATCGTATAATCCTAATGATTATGGTTTATATTGTATGGCTGGAAACGTTTCAGAATGGACAAGTAATGCATTTGATGAATCATCTTATGATTTTTCACATGACTTAAATCC